>DATCTE010000169.1:0-3106 GCA_036568085.1 Thiobacillus sp. | reverse complement strand
ACACCTCAACCTTGCGGCTGGATGTTGGAAGCCTGCTTGCCCTTGGGGCCCTGGCTGACTTCGAAGCTGACCTTCTGACCTTCTTTCAGGGTTTTGAAGCCGCTGGTCTGGATGGCGGAGAAATGTGCGAACACATCCTCGCCGCCGTCATCGGGGGTGATGAAACCGAAACCTTTGGCGTCGCTGAACCACTTGACAGTACCTGTTGCCATTGAAACTCCCTCCTTGGCGTGACACTAAACATAACCGCGGTAAGCATGACTGCACCCCGAAGGGGCATAAACTCTGGCGGATGACAGGACGGCGTGATTTTTTTAGCCGTCGGTCTGAATTCAAGCGCGCTACCCGGTAATGCCCTGTGGTAATGCCAAACCTGCACGGTTCTTGAAACCAAACTTTTGGCTTTTTACTACCGCGCATGCGTTTTTACAAGTGGAAAGCGAGAAAAAACAAGGGGCTCGGCTAAACTGTGGTTTCCATTCAACCAAAATGGGGACATGCAATGAAGAAAATCATTCTGATCGGATTGGTGGCGGGCGCCTTGCTGGCCACGGGTGCCTGGGCTGAAACGGCCCAGCAGTCGCGGATGAAATCCTGCAACGCCGATGCAGGCAAGCAGCAGCTTTCCGGCGATGCGCGCAAGGCGTTCATGAAATCCTGTCTGTCCGGCGGTGCGCAAACCGAGGGCAAGGCAACGACCCAGCAGCAGCGCATGAAAGACTGCAACGCCGAGGCTTCGGGCAAGCAGATGAAGGGCGATGCACGCAAGGCGTTCATGAAATCCTGCCTGTCCGGCAAGCAGTGAGCTGAACGCTCAGGCAGGTTTGAACGAAGGCTCCGCGAGGAGCCTTCGTCGTTTACGGGATACGGTAGGATGCACGCCATGCGCGCCACCTGGGACATCTTCTGCAATGTCATCGACAACTACGGCGACATCGGAATCGCCTGGCGGCTGGCGCGCGGGCTGGCCAGAGAGCATGGGCTGGCCGTGCGGCTGTGGGTGGACGATCTGCGCGCGTTTCAGCGTATCTGGCCGGCCATTGACGCGGACGCGGATCGGCAAGCCTGCGAAGGGGTGACGGTCTGCGCGTGGCGCATGCCGTTTGCGGCAACCGAGCCGGCGCAGGTGGTGATCGAGGCATTCGGCTGTGCCCTGCCTGAAGCGTATCTGGCCGCCATGAGCAGGCAGTCGCCGCCGCCGGTCTGGATCAATCTCGAATACCTGAGCGCCGAGGCCTGGGTAGCCGCCCACCATGGCTTGCCCTCGCCGCACCCGCGTTTGCCGCTGACCAAGTATTTTTTCTTCCCAGGCTACGCAACGGACACGGGCGGCCTGCTGGCCGAGGCAGACCTGGCCGCGCGGCGCGCCGAGTTCGTCCGCAGTGGAACGCCGGCATTCTGGCGCGAGCTGGGCCTGGATGTGCCGGAAGCCGACGAGTTGCGGGTGTCGCTGTTCGCCTACGAGAACCCGGCGCTGCCTGGCTTGCTCGATGCCTGGTTGGCTGATGCGCGCCCGATCACCTGCCTCGTACCGGAAGGCCGGGCCATCCCTCAACTGGCGACATGGCTGTCGGTTTCAGGGCTGCGCGCGGGGGAGGCATACAGACGCGGCGCCTTGCGGCTGCAGATCCTGCCTTTCTCGGATCAGGACACATACGACCGCCTGTTGTGGGCGTGCGACCTCAATTTCGTGCGTGGCGAAGACTCCTGCGTGCGGGCGCAGTGGGCGGCGCGACCGCTGGTGTGGCAAGCCTATCCGCAGGCCGAGGCTGCGCACTGGGACAAGCTGGACGCGCTGCTGGCGCATTACACGGAAGGGCTGGGCCACGAGGCGGCGCGCGCGGTGGGCGGGATGTGGCGACACTGGAACGGTCAGCCGGAAGCCGCAGGGGTGGCGGCCTGCTGGACAGCCTGGCGGGCGCAGCAGGTCGCAATCGAGCGCCATGCGGAGGCCTGGTGTGCCCGTCTCAGGCTGGCCGGGCGGCTGAGCGACAAGCTGGTGGATTTTGTTGAAAATAAGTTAAAATAACGAGTTTTCTCAATCCCTTAGAAGCTCTCGCAGCACAGGACACACACCCATGAAAATCGCACAGGAACTCCGCGCCGGCAACGTCGTGATGATTGGCAAAGACCCGATGGTGGTGCAAAAGGCCGAATTCTCGAAATCGGGCCGCAATGCCTCCGTCGTCAAGATGAAACTGAAGAACCTCCTCAACGGTTCCGGCATGGAAAGCGTCTACCGTGCCGACGACAAATTCGAGACCGTCAACCTCGACCGCAAGGAATGCACCTATTCCTACTTCGCCGATCCGCTGTACGTGTTCATGGATGGCGAGTACAACCAGTACGAAGTCGAAGGCGAGAACCTCGGCGACGCACTGAACTACCTCGACGACGGCATGCCGGTCGAAGTGGTGTTCTACGACGGCAAGGCGATCTCGGTCGAGATGCCTACCACCGTCGTCCGCGAAGTCGAATACACCGAGCCCGCCGTGCGCGGCGACACCTCCGGCAAGGTGATGAAGCCGGCCCGCATCAAGCCCACCGGGTTCGAGCTGCCGGTGGCCGCGTTCGTCGAAATCGGCGACATGATCGAGATCGACACCCGCACGAACGAATTCAAGCGCCGCGCCAACTGATTCCGACTCGAATTAGAGCCGATACTTTGTCGACTGCGCCTTGCCGTGCTAAAGCACTGTCTGCGGCTTGTCTTCGCGTCTCGGCTCTAATCGAATCGGAATAAAACTGGCACTTGTTGAATCAAAAGGCAGCTTCGGCTGCCTTTTGTTTTTGGTCGCCCGTACTGCAGCGTTAAAATAGCGGCTCGCTTCCCCGCCTTCTTCCCATGACCGACCCGCGCTTCATTCACCTTCGCCTGCACACCGAGTATTCCGTCGTTGACGGCCTGGTGCGGGTGGACGAGGCGGTCAAGCGCGCAAAGGGTGTCGCGATGCCGGCGCTCGGGCTGTCCGACCTGTCCAACACCTTCGGCTGGGTGAAGTTCTACCGTGCGGCGCGCGGCGCCGGCATCAAGCCGGTGTTCGGTTGCGACGTCTGGGTGACCAATGCGGTCGACCGCAATCGGCCGTCACGTTTATTGTTGCTG
>DATCTE010000168.1:0-3757 GCA_036568085.1 Thiobacillus sp. | reverse complement strand
CCACCCCGGTAAGGTACAGGTGAGTATATTAGCTACCACGAATATGCTCGCATATTAGCATTCAGTAGATTACTAATTCACTCTGCTCGTCACCCCGACGCAAGCGGTTTTTTGAAAATTCAAAGGGGTTAAAGTGAATAGGCGCTCGCTTCGCGGTATAATAATCAAGGTTGGATAAGCCGGTGATTAACCAACGAAAAGAGCACCCATTCGCTGACTATCCTACGCACCTTGGCCGCGGCCTTTCAAGGGCTGTTTCCGCCCACCCGTGCCGGGCAGGAGCGGTGGCGTTGGCTGCTGTTGACCTTGCAGTCGATCCTGGTGCCGGTGACGGTCTCACGCACCTCGAATCTGCTACGGGCCATCGAGACGCTGTTCGGCGTGCGCATTGCCGAGTGGCGCTACTACACGTTCATGGCCTCACCCAAGTTACCGTGGGCGGGGCTGTGGCCGACGCTCTGGCGGGCCATTCCGGAGCCGTTGGTGGCGGGGCGCTTGCTGCTGGCGCTCGACGATTCGATCAATCCGAAGACCGGCCAGCACATCTTCGCCTGTCAGACGACCTTCGATCACGCGGCCAAGCCCAATCAGACGCGCTGGCCGTGGGCACAGACCCTGGTGACGCTGGGGCTGTTGCGCCCGATCCATGGGCGCTGGTGCTGTCTGCCGTTGGCCTTCGAATTCTATTTGCGCCGCCAGACCCTGGAGCAGGGCAGCTGGCGGCTGCGGGGTCAGCCGGTGGCGTTCGCCGATAAGTTCGCCCAGGCGCGGAACATGATCAGCCGCGTGGCGGCCTGCTTCGCCGGCGTGCCGGTGGTGGTGGTGACCGACAGCTGGTTCGGTAACAACCGCTTATTCAAGCCGCTGCGCCTGGCCTTGGGCGGGCGCGTGCAGCTGCTCTCACGCCTGCGGGTGAATGCCGCCCTGTTCGCCCGGCCAACGCCGTGCCCGGGCCAGGCTGGGCGGCCGCGCAAGTATGGCGAGCACCTGGGCTCGGCCGCCACGTTGGCCGCCAGCCGGCGCGCCCAGGCGCAGACGTATGCCGTGCCGGTCTACGGTGCCGTGCGCGCGGTGCTCGCCGCCGACCAGGTGGTGATGCTCAAGACCCTGCGCTGCCCGGTGCGCGTGGTTTGGGTCTATCGCCAGACCCAATGGGTGGCGCTGATGACGACCGCACTCGACCTCAGCGTCGAACAGATCGTGGAATATTATGCCGCGCGCTGGAAAATCGAGATCTACCAGACATGGTGCCTCCGTACAGATAAAGTCACGTGGAAGAAGCCGCGCTCCCCTCATCGCCGTCGACACGACGCTGTCGGCTCCAGAGGCGTGGCGCCTGGCGTTTCGCGCGCAAGCGCTCAAGCTCGGTGGCATCGGCCCAGATCAGCCACTGCTGACGGCCGCCACGCTCGACCTGGCGTGCCTGCAGGTGGCCTTTGTCGAGCCAGCTGAACAGGGTGGCCGCGGGCATGCCGAGGTGCCGTGACAAGTCCGTGATGCTCCATTCCTGCGCTTGGCGATCCGTCCAGGCTGATGGGCGGCGTGGCGAGGTGCTTACCGGCGCGCCTTGGTGAGCGAGCAGGTTGGCGACCATCGCTTGATTGAAGGTCGCGCGCCGTTTGGCCGGTCGCCACTGTTCGGCATTGAGCCGCTCGGCAATGAGGCGGCAGTTCAGCCCCTGCTGATGTAACGCGCGGACGCGCTCGAGCAGTTGGGGGTAATAGCTCAGCTGTTCCAGGCGCGCCACGGGCCGGGCGAGCAGGGTCTGCGTCTGATGACCGCCGACCCAGTGCACCGTCACGGTGACCCGTTCGCTGTCGTCGATGACGGTGACAATGACCCGTTCGATGAGCAGCCGCACGATGGCCTGGCGCTCGGCGGCGGTAGTGGTCGGTGCGTGCCACAGTGCCGGGATGTCGCTGGCCAGTTGGCGGATCCGCGTGCGCTCGGCCGCCGACAACGGCGTGGGCGTGCGGTTGAGAAAGCGGGCATCGTCGGCCTGCAGCGGCGCCTGCGCGGTGAGTGCGGCCTCCCACTGTTGCTCCAGGGTGCGTGCCACCAGCCGATTCTCCGGCTCGACGGTCTGATATTGCCGCTCGGCGCGCTCGGCCGCCTAGCGGGCGCGCTCCAGGCGCTGTTGCCAGTGGCCGTGTTCGCGCGCGCGCTCGGCTTCCAGATCCTCGGCCACCTGCAGACTGATCTCCAGCGCCGCCGGTTCCAGGGCGTCCAACACCAGACGACTGATACTCTCATCGAGCACCCCGCCGGCCAGGGACTGACAGGGCGGCGCGCCATAATCGGCCGCCTCGCGGCTGCAGACATAGCGCAGGCCTGTGCCGGCCTGGGTGTATTGCGTGGTCATCGACAAGCCACAGCGACCGCAGACGAGCCGCCCCGAGAGCAAGGAGACGCCGTTGCGGACCACACCGCCGGCTTGGGCGGTGTTGGCCTGCAGCTGGCGCAGGTTCTGCTCGTACTGCGCCCAGCTGATGTACGCCGGCAGGCGATCCTGGATCAGCACCTCCCAGTCTTCCGGGGCGGCCACGGTACGCCCGGTTGACGGTCGACCGGGCTGGCGACGCCGTGGATCGGTGGGGCGGCGACCATCGGCATAGGCGCCTGCGTAGAGGGGGTTGTGCAACAGATTGCTCAAGGTCGCGCGGTTCGGTCGCCGCCACTCGAGTTCTCCCCGGCGCGGACCGCTGCGCAGCCGATCGGGCAGGTCAAGCCGCCGCTCGACCAGAGAGTGCAGAACGCCATTGATCGTGCCCCGGCGCGCGAATTGGGCGAAGACCGTCTCAATGACCGCGCGCACCTGCTCGTCGGGGTCCTTGATGACCTCGCCCGCCGGCGTGCGCACATAGCCGCGCGGCAGCAGCATACGCAGCTCGCCCCGTTGGGCCTTCGCCCGCTTGCCCTCGAGCAGGCGCTGCTTAAGGATGTGCAACTCGGCTTCCGACATGGTCCCCTTCAGCCCCAGCAACAATCGGTCGTTGTAGGTCTGCGGATCATAGACCCCATCGGCATCGCCGATCAGCGTACCGAACAGCCCGCCGACCTCGAGCAATTGATACCCGTCACGCGAACGGCGCGCCAGGCGCGAGATTTCCAGCCCCAGCACCCTGCCGACATGATCGAGACCGACCTCCAGTACCAAGCGCTGAAACCCCGGCCGGCCTTCCGCGCTCGCCCCCGAACGGCCTTGGTCGTCGTCGATGACCACCACCTGCGTCGGCGACCAGCCGAGCTCAATGGCCCGCTCGGTCAAGGCGTATTGCCGTCGCGTCGACTCCCGGTGGTGCTCGACCTGTTGCAGCGTAGACTGGCGCACATAGACGATCGCCAGGCGTTGCAGATGCGCGGCTTGAACCTTGCCGCTGACCGGGTTGCGCACCGGCATTCGCGTCGGCGAGAGACAATTGTTCATCGGCGCACGCCTCTGCCGATTCCGTCGTGCTCAAGCGTTGCTGTACCCATTGGCTCAGCAGCGCAATGAGCGGCTGACGCCGCAGCGGCGCCAACAGCCTCCAGTCGATCGGAGCCTGGCCGCTCATGCCGGCCATCCAGCCATTTCGCAAGCTCCAGTAATGCCTTACATCCAAGTATTGGCGACGCTTGCGCTGCTGTCAAAAAGACTTCTACAGGGGGTTCTTCAATGGCATATCGAAGCCGGGTTCCGCGAGATCAAGCAGGAGATCGGCAGTGCCGCGTCGCAAACCCGCTGCCCTAATGCGGTCAGCAATCACCTGCACTTTTG
>DATCTE010000167.1:0-2158 GCA_036568085.1 Thiobacillus sp. | reverse complement strand
GTGGCAGTCTCGGTGCTCAGTGAATAGATCGACGCGCCCAGCAGCGCCGCCAGTCCGCTGGCCAGCACCAGGACCAGCCCGAACACCGCGACATGGCGCAACCGGTCGAGCGAAAACGGGCGGGCGACGCGCTGCAGCAGCCAGGCGGCCAGCAGGCATTCGAACAGGTTGACGGCGGCAAAGCCGAGCGCCTGCGCCAGGGTGAAGGTGGGGAGGTCGGCGGCAATTTCAGCCGTTACGGCCGCCAGCAGGTAGAGCGGCCAGTCGCGTCTGGGCGCCAGCAGCAGGGCCGCCAGCAGAATGCCGTTGGGCAGCCAGAAGATGGCGATGCCCTCGGACATGGACGAGGCCGCCACGCCGAGCACTGCGCCCAGATAGTAGCCAAGCCCGGTAGCCAGCGGAAGCAGCAGACGATGCCGCACCCGCTGCAAGGATTCCCCACTGGCGTCAGCGCGCCCGTTCAGCGCCATGCCTATCGGGCACGCGGTCTGGATTGATCGACACGCATCTTCTGCTTGTTCTCCGCTCGTTATGAAGCGGACTATCGCGAAGACGCGGTCGATTTGTCAACAGAATCCGTGCGGAACCGCGCGAGGCACGCGTGTTTCGCCAGCCCTACCCCAGGGCACACTCAGGCGGTGCGCGAATAACGCGGCTTTTCGCTGGCGGCTTCCTTGAGGTAGCGGTCGAAGCACATGCCGATGTTGCGCAGGAACAGGCGGCCGCTGGGGGTGACGCTGATTTTGTCAGCGGCGACGTTCACCAGCCCGTCGTCGGCAAGTGGGGCCAGATCCGCCATCGCGTCGGCGAAATAGTCGGTAAACGCGATCCCCCACTCGCTGCCAAACGCGGCGAAATCGAGCTCCAGATCGCACATCACACGGGTGATCGCATCGCGCCGGACCTGGTCGTCGCGCGTGAGCTTGAGGCCGCGCTCGACGGCAAATCCGGTCGCGGCAACACGTTCCTGGTAGCGCTTGAGATTCTTGTCGTTCTGCATGTAGACGTCGGCCGTCTGGCTGATGCTGGAGACGCCAAACGCCAGGATGTCGCAGTCCTTGTGCGTGGTGTAGCCCTGGAAATTCCGCCACAGCGTCTTGTTCTGCTGCGCACGCACCAACTCGTCGTCGGGGCGGGCGAAATGGTCAAGGCCGATGTTGACGTACCCCACCGCACCCAGCGTCTCGTTCACCGCCTGCTGCAGGCCGAGGCGGGTCGCCGAGTCGGGCAGGTCCGCCTCGCGGATCAGGTTCTGGTGTTTTTTCAGCCAGGGCACATGGGCATAGGCAAACACCGCCAGGCGGTCGGGCGACCATTCGGTGACCCGTTCCAGCGTGCGGCGGAAGCTGTCGACCGTCTGTTTCGGCAGTCCCACGATGAGATCCAGGTTGATGCTGGAAAAACCCAGTTCGCGCGACCAGTCGAGCACCTGTTGGATCAAAGCCTCTGACTGGATGCGGTTGACCGCCTGCTGCACGTCCGTGTCCATGTCCTGCACGCCGAACGACAGACGGTTGAAGCCCACTTCGCGCAGCGCTTCCAGGTGCGCGCGCGTCAGTTCGCGCGGATCGACCTCGCAGCTGATTTCGGCATCATCGGCCAGGGTGAAATGCGTGCGCATCATCGCCATCAGGCGGCGGATGTCGTCGGGGTTCAGGTAGGTGGGCGTGCCGCCGCCCCAGTGCAGCTGGCGCACCACGCGCGCGGGATCGACCAGCTGGGCCGTACGCGCCATCTCCTGATCGAGGGTGACCAGATAGGGCTGCGTCTTGCTGTAGTCGCGCGTCGCCACCATGTTGCAGCCGCAGTAATAGCAGAGCGAGTCGCAGAACGGGATATGGGCATACAGCGACAGGCCGCGATCCGGCGCCGGCGCTGCCAGTGCCTCGGCCCAGTCGGATTCGCCGAACCCGGTGTGGAAATACGGCGCAGTGGGATACGAGGTGTAGCGCGGGCCGGGTACGCTGTATTTCTGGAGCAGTTCCAGGGTAGTCGACGTCATCGTGGCGCCCTCTCATCAGACAACAATGTCTTTTTATTATAGTACAGACCGGAAAGCCGACACGACACCGGCGAGGCGCCCACCCGGTTTTGCGGTAAAGTTTGGGGCTGGTTAACCGTTGCCAAGTACGCAAACACGCTTGGAAATCACATGTTG
>DATCTE010000166.1:0-3114 GCA_036568085.1 Thiobacillus sp. | reverse complement strand
GCTACAAGGAAGCCATCGTGCGCATCGTCGGACAGGGCGCCTATTCGCGACTGAAGTTCGAATCGGGTGGCCACCGCGTGCAGCGCGTGCCGGAAACCGAATCGCAGGGCCGCATCCATACCTCCGCGTGTACGGTGGCGGTGATGCCGGAGGCCGACGAGGTCGGTGAAGTCGACATCAACCCGGCCGACCTGCGCATCGACACCTTCCGTGCCTCGGGCGCCGGTGGCCAGCACATCAACAAGACCGATTCCGCGGTACGCATCACCCACCTGCCGACCGGCCTCGTGGTCGAATGCCAGGACGACCGCTCGCAGCACCGCAACCGTGCCCAGGCGATGAGCGTGCTGGCGGCGCGCCTGAAAGACCGCGAAATCCAGGCGCAGCATGCCGCCGAGGCGAGCACGCGCAAGAGCCTGATCGGCACCGGCGATCGCTCCGACCGCATCCGCACCTACAACTTTCCGCAGGGCCGCATCACCGACCACCGCATCAACCTCACGCTGTACAAGATCGACGCGATGATGGATGGCGACCTGACCGAACTGTTCGATGCGCTTGCGGCCGAGCATCAGGCCGAACTGCTGGCGACGCTGGCCGGCGAGGGCTGAGGCGGTGAAAGAGGGGGCGGCCAGCGTCGCCGGTCTGATTGACGACGCCAGCGCGCGCATTTCAACCGCGCTCGGCCTGGAAAAGCGCGAGGCGCGTCTGGAAGCGCGGGTACTCGCCGCGTTTGCCTGGAATGTGGCTCCGGCCTGGCTGATCGCGCACGACACCGACCCGCTGACCGAGGCGCAAACCGCGCAATTCACGACGCTGCTGGCACGCAGGCTGTCAGGCGAACCGGTTGCCCACCTCACGGGCACACGGGAGTTCTACGGCCGCAGCTTTCAGGTGTCGCCCGACGTCCTGATCCCGCGTCCCGATACCGAACTGCTGGTCGAACTGGCGCTTGCGCGCATGCCCCCCGGCCAGGCTGTGAAAGTGCTCGATCTCGGTACCGGCAGTGGCTGCATCGCCATCACCCTGGCGCTGGAACGTCCGCTTGCACAGGTTACGGCAGTGGATCGTTCCGCTGCCGCGCTGGCCATTGCCCGACACAATGCCGACATTCTCGGCGCTCGTGTCGAGTTCCTGAACAGCGACTGGTTCGACGCACTTTCCGGACGACGCTTCGACCTCATCGTCGGCAACCCTCCCTATATCGCCGCCGCCGACCCCCATCTGACGCACGGCGACGTACGCTTTGAACCCCTGAGCGCGTTGGCCGCCGGGCCAGATGGCCTGGAGGACCTGCGCCGGCTAGCAGCGGCGGCCGGCGCCCATCTCCTGCCCAGCGGCGCGCTGCTGCTGGAACACGGGTACGACCAGGCCGACGCCGTTCAGGCCTTGTTACAGTCTGCGGGTTTTCGTCATGTCCAAAGCTGGCCGGACCTGTCGGGCATCCGCCGTGTCAGCGGCGGCGACCTGTCGGAATAATTTACACTCGCACGCTTCGCGGCCCCGCCAGGATCACCGAATCACCCGCCCGATGGGCATTTCAGGCCGGGCGGTGTATATTTGGTGCGATTCTTGCTGCATCCGGTACGAAACCAAATAATGACCGAGGCATGCCATGTCTGACCTTACCCCTGACAACACCTCCGCAACTGCTCAAGACGAAACGATCGACCAATCCCGCCGCAAGCTGGCGGGCGCCGCGCTGGGCGTGTCGGCGGTTTTCACGCTGGCGAGCCGTCCGGTATTGGCGGCCGACCAGTGCATGTCGCCTTCGGCTGCCGTTTCGGGCAATCTGAGCCAGCATGGCACGCCTACGCTGTGTAGCGGCAGGACGCCGGGGTACTGGAAAACGCATCCGGAATCCTGGCCGTCGCCTTATCTTCCCGGGAGCTGCAACGGCGGTCAGAATGTCTGCAACCAAGCCAAGAACTGGAAAAACGGCACCTTGTTCCATCCGCTTTTTTCTGGCACCCAGTTTATGGCAGATCTCGACGGCAATCCGGCCACGCCCAAGACATCGCTTTCCCTGATGCAGGTCTTGATGGTGAGCGATGGCTCCAATCCATGGGGTCTGACCGACCCCGACAATTTGGGTGCGCATATTGTCGCCGCCTTGCTGAATGCCAGCGTCATACCGAGCTTGACGCCCGTACTGTCAGCAACCGATGTGATCAATATATGGAACGAATGGGTGAGCAAAGGGTATTTTGAGCCCACGGCCAACGTACAATGGAATTCGGCGCAGATCGTGGATTACCTCAAGACCACCATGCCCGTGTGATCTGAGTTTTCCTTCAATACGTTTCCCGACTCAAACACGATTGGCACGTTTCCAGATCAAGTCCTTTGAACAGGAAGCTGTCGTATTCGATACGGCATCCGGCGACACCCACTACCTCGCGCCGTTCAACGTGGTACTGTTCCAACTGGTCCAGAGCAACCCGGGCATGACATTGGACGAGATGCATGCAGCCCTGGCCTCCCGGCTATCTCTCGGGGTCAGCCCGGATCTCGTCCATCAAACGGACCAGGCGCTCGCCAGTCTGCGCCTGATCGGTCTGCTGGAAACACCATGAAATTGCTCCAGCTCCCTCAATCCGATTTGCGACATCAACTCGCCGGAGACGGCGTATGGCTGCGTACCGGGCCCTTCTCGCTCAGGATCCGCTCGCGCCTGCCGCGTGTCGCCGAAGGACTGGCGGAGCTTTACGGCCAATTTGAAGTACGCAGTTCGCATCAGGCCTTTGCGGATTTTCATGTCGAACTGAATCCTCCCTCCCGCCTGCGACGCTGGTTCCGCCCCCAGGTCAATTTTTCCTTCGACGGCGCCCAGCCCTTCAAGCCCCTACCACTGGATCAGGCCTACCCCATGCTGGAATGGGGCTTGAACTGGTGCGTATCGATGCATGCGCACCACTACCTGATCATTCATGCCGCCGTGGTGGAGAAAAATGGTCTGGCAGCCATTCTTCCGGCACCGCCCGGTTCGGGAAAAAGCACCCTGACCGCGGGCCTTGTTTTGTCAGGCTGGCGGCTGCTTTCTGACGAACTGACACTGATCGACCGCAAGACGGGCCTGCTTCATGCATTGCCTCGCCCCGTCAGCCTGAAAAA
>DATCTE010000165.1:0-16134 GCA_036568085.1 Thiobacillus sp. | reverse complement strand
CACGCTGAGCGGCGCGGCCGCCGAGCTTGCCGCCAATCCGGCGGTGCACCAGGCGTATCTGGGCGAATGAACGCCGCGTCAGGGAGGGTTTGAATTGAAGCGGTACAGCCGGCGCTCGGTCAGCACCGCGTCGAGCGGCATGTCCCACGGGTCGTGCGGCAGCGCCTCCACCCGCTGGCATTCGTAGGCGATCCCCACCAGGCGCGGCTTGCGCCACAGGCGCCGGTGCCGCATGAACGCCAGCGTCGCATCGTAGTAGCCGCCGCCCATCCCCAGCCGGTAACCCCGCTTGTCGAATCCCACCAGTGGCATCAGCAAGAGGTCGAGTTGGCGCGCGCGCAGCGGCTTGGCATCGAGCGGCTCGGGAATGCCGTAGCGGTTAGGCGACATACGCGTGTGGCGGCCCAGCCGTCCGAACCGCATCACCCGGCCCCGGCGCGGCAGCACGGGCAAATAGCACGCACGCTGCATGCACAGCGCCTGGTTGAGCAGGGGATGAACGTCGAATTCGCCGCCTTGCGGCAGGTAAAAGCCGATGCGCTGCGACTGCAGCAACAGCCCGTGGCGCAGCGCCAGGCGCAGCGAGGCGCGCGCGGCCTGGTGGCGCTCAGCCGGTTTGAACGCGTTACGCGCAGCCTTGAGTTGACGCCTGAGGGTGTATTTGTCCATCAAGAAAAAGGGCTCCCCGCCTGTGCCGTGACTGGCTGCGGACTCTTGAACCTGGGTTCAAGACGGCCGCAATCAAAGGCGCTTTGGGCGCATGAGACGTGTCACGCGCACACCCGCACCGGAATAGACCGCAGCCTTGCACGTATGCATTGGTTCAGAGAAATTGCAACCAGCCTCGAACACCGCAGGGAGCAACACCAGTTTAGAAGAGTTTGTCCTGATCTTCCAGCACTGAATCCAGCAGCGTGTTGCAATGGGTCAGGCGGGCCCGTGCTTCCTCGACCAGACCGCCGCCGCCCTGGGTCAGCAGGTCGTGCGCCAGGTTGAGTCCCGCCATGATGGCGATGCGCTCGGCGCCGATCACCTTGCTGCTCTCGCGGATCTCGCGCATTTTTTCGTCGAGGTAGTCGGCTGCCGCGATCAGCGCCGACTCCTCCTCGCGCGAACACGCTACCTTGTAGGCGCGGCCCAGAATATGGATTTCGATCGAACGCGGTCCGGCCATCAGACGTCCTCCGGCAGGGTGTCGAGCAACGCATGCAGCCGGGTCTTGGCCGCATCCAGTTTGGTCGTCAGCTGCTTGTTGTCCTGTTGCGCCGCGAGCACCTGCTGGCGCAGCGCGATGTTTTCCTGCCGTAGCGTGTGGCACAGGTCGGCCACCTGGCGGATCTTGGCTTCGAGGGTATCGAGTTCGGCGTGCATGGCGGGACTATAGGGGGCGACGTGCGGACGGTCAATCCGATCCGTATAATGCGCGCCTTCAGGTGCCGACGCGGCTTTCCGCCGCCGAGGATAAACGGGAAACAGGTGCGCGGACGAAACCGCCATGCCTGTGCTGCCCCCGCAACGGTAAGCGCTAAACGGTCCATCACACACGCCACTGGGCTCGCCCGGGAAGGCGATGGATTTAGGCGCGAGCCCGGATACCGGCCTGAGCCCTGCATGGCGATCGCCATGCGGAGGATCGTGCAACGCGCCTGCGGGGAACCAGGCGCCCAAACCGGAAATTCATCATGCGTCAAACCCGTCTCGCCATTGCTCTGGGCCTCGTCTTCGCTTCGTCCGCAGTCGCGGAAACCCTGCCGGAATTTGTCGGCGACACGATCGTCGTGACACCCACCCGCTTCGAGGAGTCTGCCCCACGCACGCCCGGCAATCTCATTGTGATCACCCAACAGGATATCGAACGTACCCCCGCCACCAGCGTCCCCGATCTTCTGGCAGGGACCGTGGGGACCATGGTGACGCCGCTTTACGGCGCGCTCGGCATCGATGCCTCGGTCAGTCTGCGCGGCTCGGGAAGCGGTGGGACGACCACCAGCAACACACTGGTTCTGCTCAACGGGCAGCGGCTGAACCCGATCGACTCGGGATCGATCGACTGGTCGCTGATCCCGCTGTCGAGCATCGAGCGCATCGAGGTCATGCCGGGAAGCGGAACGGTTCTCTATGGCGATCGCTCCACCGGCGGCGTCATCAACATCATCACCAAGAAGTTGGCTGACACCCGCTACGTCAGCGCTGGCGTGGGCAGCTACGGCCTGCGCGAGCTGAGCCTGCAAACCGGCGCCTCCGCCGGGTCGACGGATGGGAGCCTCTATTTCCAGTACGGCGCGAGCGATGGCTGGCGAACCAACAGCAACCAGGAGCGCTACTCGCTGGGCGGACGCGTCAACTTCCTGAACGAGGCAGGCAAGCGCGCCTTCGTCGACCTTGCCGCCTTCCAGGAAAACCTGGGCCAGCCGGGGGGCCTGTGGAGCGCGGAATACGCGGAGGATCCGACCAAATCGCGTCACCCGCACGACAGCTCGGACCGTAAGGGTTTCCGGATTCGCCCTGGCTTCGAGCTCGATCTCTCGCCCGACGTCAGGCTCGACGCGGATCTGGTTTTTTCGCGTGACGAGCGCAGCGGGTACAGCGATCCGACCAATCCGGTCGAACAAACCCGTGACCTGTCGCGCGACTTCGTGTCGTTCAGTCCCAAGCTCAGGATCCGGCATTGGCTTGGCGGCTTGCGCAACCAGGCCACCGTCGGCTTCGACTACTACCGCGGCACGACCGACACGCTGACCTCGCCGACCGGGCATCAGGCCTACACCCAGGCCGCTACCCAGACGAGCAATGCCGTGTATGCCCAGAACATTACCGATCTCCGCGAGCGCCTGGCACTGACGCTCGGCGTGCGGTCCCAGCGAGTGGAGCAGTCGGCGAGCCAGTCAGCGTACACGACCTACTGGGGTGGGCCGCAGGCTGCGATGTCCGGCCAGTCCGTCGATACGCGCGAGGCCTACGAGGCCGGCCTGAGCTATCGTGCCGACGACTGGAAGGTTTACGGCAGAGTGGGGACGACCTATCGCTTCCCCAATACCGACGAACTGTACGGACTGGATCCGCTCACCTATGACCCGGTCTTTGCTTTCGGTCTGCGGCCTCAGCACGGGACGACCTATGAAATTGGCGGGACCAAAAAAATTGGACTCGGCAGCCTAGGATTCAGCGTCTATCAACAGGATCTGAAGGACGAGATCACCTCGGACCCTAATGGCGGCAACATGAACGTTCCCAGGACCCGTCGCCGGGGAACCGAGCTGAACGCCAATCTCAAACTGACCAGCGCGCTGCGCGGAAATCTTGGCGTCACCCTCGAAGATGCGGAGATTCGGGCCGGCGCCTACGCAGGGCGAACCGTCCCGTTGGTGCCCAAGGTGCAGGCGAGCGCGGGCCTGACCTGGAGCAGAACCGCGGCAGCGGCCTATTCCGCACGGCTGAATTATGTCGGCAAGCGCCGGTACGGCGATGATTACGCGAACGCGGCCGGCTACCTGGCGGGCTACACCAAGCTGGACCTGATGGCGAGTTGGCGGATCCGTGACTGGACGATCGATGCCAGGGTTCTCAATGCGACCGACAAGAAATATGCCGCGTATGGTGGGTATGGCTTCAATTCAGGGACGTTTGCGTACGATACGTTCTATTACCCTGCCGACCGGCGGACATTCGGGGTCAGTGCGCGCTACGATTTCCGCTGATCCCGTGTGTTGCCGGCTGGTGTGAAGCCGGATTGAAAAGGAAATAGCATGGCTGATTCGCAAGGCACTGCCGGCAAGGACGCGAGCCAGGGGCCATCGAAGAACGCGCGCCACGCCGCGCGCATGGCGCGCAAGAAGGCGGTGGTCGACGCCGCGATTGCCGCCGCCAGCGACGAACGCGGACTGCTTCTCGTCATCACCGGCAACGGCAAGGGCAAGAGCACCTCGGCATTCGGCATGGTGGCGCGCGCGCTCGGCCACGGCATGAAGATCGGCGTGGTGCAGTTCATCAAGAGCCGCACCGACACCGGCGAGGAAGCCTTCCTCGGCAAACAGCCCGGGGTCGAATGGCACGTTACCGGCGACGGCTTCACCTGGGACACGCAGAACCGCGAGCAGGACATCGCCACCGCCGAGCGCGGCTGGGCGATCGCCGCGCGCATGCTCGCCGATCCGGCGTTCGATCTGGTGGTGCTGGACGAGCTGACCTACCTGCTGAGCTACGGCTATCTCGACAGCGACACGGTGCTGGATGCGCTGGCCAACCGGCCGGCCATGCAGCACGTCGTCGTCACCGGGCGTGCCGCGTCGGATGCGTTGATCGAGCTGGCCGACACCGTATCGGTCATCGCCGACGAAAAACATGCGTTCCGCGCCGGGGTCAAGGCGCAGCCCGGCATCGATCTCTAACCGCAGCGTCATCAACCTGTAACCGTCCTGCCATACAACGGAGGCTTTCCGACAAGGAGAGCTTGCCGTGCGTATCCTGATGGTGTCCGACGTGTACTTCCCGCGCGTCAACGGCGTGTCCACGTCCATTCAAACCTTGCGCCAGGTGCTGGCAGAGGCGGGCCACAGCAGCGTGCTGGTGACGCCGGACTATCCGGCTGCGGTCGCCGAGCCCGGCATCGTGCGGGTGCCGGGCTGGCCCATTCCGCGCGACCCGGAAGACCGGCTGATGCATCTGCGTGCACTGGCCGCTGCGCTCGATGCCCTCGATCCCGCCGACTTCGACCTCGTCCACATCCACACGCCCTTCCTGGCGCACCGTGCCGGCGTGCGCTGGGCGCGCAAGCATGGCCTGCCGTGCGTCGAGACCTACCACACGCTGTTCGAGGAATACTTCCACCACTACCTGCCGTTCCTGCCGAAAAGCCTGCTGGCGGCGGCGGCGCGGATGATCTCGCGCAAGGAATGCGACGGCGTCACCGCGGTGATCGCGCCGTCGTCGGCGATGAAGAACGCGCTGCTGGCGTATGGCGTCAGCAGCCCCGTCCACATCATTCCCACCGGGCTGCGGGGAGCCGATTTTTCCAACTGCGACGGCCCCGCATTTCGCGCGCAGCATGCCATTCCGGCCGAGCGTCCGGTGATGGCCTACGTGGGGCGGGTGGCCTTCGAGAAGAACCTGGATTTCCTGCTGCAGGTGACGGATCAAGTACGCCGCAGCCTGCCCGACGTGCTGCTGGTCATCGCCGGAGAAGGCCCCGCGCGGGCGTCGCTCGAACGCGCGGTGGTGAAGCGCGGGCTCACCGACAACGTGCGCTTCGTCGGCTACCTCGAACGCAGGACCGAGCTGCCGGCCTGCTACTGCGCGGCGGATGTCTTCGTGTTTGCGTCCAAAACCGAAACCCAGGGGCTGGTGCTGCTGGAGGCGATGGCACTCGGCGTGCCAGTGGTGGGGCTGGCCGAAATGGGCACGAAGGACGTGCTGCAGGAAGGGCAGGGCTGCCGCATCGCGCCGGACGATGTCGCCGGTTTCGCCAGGACGCTGGTGCCCCTGCTGGCCGACCGCGCGGCGGCGCAGGCGCTCGGCGCGGCCGGCAAGGCCTACGCGGCGAACTGGAGCGAAGCGCGCATGGGCGAGGCCGTCCTCGCGCTCTACCAGAGCCTGCACCCGGAAGCGGCATCCCGGCCGAGGCTGCGCGCGGCATAATCGCGGGGTGAATCCCGCACCCTACGTCGGGCGCTTTGCGCCGTCTCCCACCGGCCCCCTGCACTTCGGTTCGCTGGTCGCCGCCGTGGCGAGTTTTCTAGACGCCCGCGCGGCGGGCGGGCGCTGGCTTTTGCGCATGGAAGATCTCGACCGGCCCCGCTGCGAGCCCGGCGCGGCCGACACCATCCTGCGCCAGCTTGAGGCCTATAGCCTGCACTGGGACGGCGCGGTGCTCCAGCAGTCGCAACGCGACGACGCCTACGCCGCGGCACTCGATGCGCTGCAGGCAATCGGCGCGGTCTATCCCTGTGCCTGCACGCGCAGCCAGCTCGCACAGGCACCGCGCAACCACGAGGGCGAGATCCTCTATCCCGGCACCTGCCGCAACGGCCTGCCGCCCGGCACGATCGCCCGCGCCTGGCGGGTGCGCGTGCCGGATGTGAGCACCCGCTTTCACGACCGCATCCACGGCGACCTGGAGCAGAATCTGGCGCACGGCGTCGGCGATTTCATCGTCAAGCGCGCCGATGGCCTGTTCGCCTATCAGCTGGCGGTGGTGGTCGACGATGCCTTCCAGGGCATTACCCACGTCGTGCGCGGCGCCGACCTGCTGTGGAACACGCCGCGCCAGATTTATCTGCAAGGCCTGCTCGGCCTGCCGACGCCGGTCTACGCTCACGTGCCGCTCATCATCAACGCCGCCGGACAGAAGCTGTCCAAGCAGACCCTCGCCCCGGCCCTGCCCGAGACGGGGCGGGGCGCCGTGCTGGCGCTGGCGCTCGCCGTGCTCGGCCACCCGCCGCCGCCGGCGCTGAACGATGCCGGGCCGGCTCAGCTGCTGGCGTGGGCAGGCGCACACTGGCGCATCGAAAACGTGCCGCTGCATGCCGCCATTGCCAACGCCGTCCCCTGACCGGACAATCCGCTCACCCCTTACCGCTCACCGTTTACCAAAATGGCCCAACTCCCGCCCGCCGTCGAACAGGTCCTGCGCGTCCACGCGTCCTTCATCCACACCGTGGTCAACGCGCTGCGCGACCGCAGCCAGTTGCCCGACCTGGTGAAGCAGCTCGACGCTGCCGAGCAGGCCGGCTGGGCACGGCTGGTCGGCGCGCTGCGTCATGTGATCAACGGCCGCCGCGATCCCTCGATCAAGCTGGGGCTGGACGAGGAGGACAGCATCCTGCTCGATGCCATTCTGCGCGGCCTCGACAATCCGGCGACCCTGCCGCCGCTGGATGCCCAGCCGGACGGCAGTTCAGCCGCTCCCGGTCTCGCTGCGCTCATCGACGCCTCGGCGCGCGGCGATGCACAAGCGATGTCCGTGCTCGCCAACATGGCCGAACAGATGATGAAGGCGGGCGGCGACATGGCGCTGCTGGGCGGCCGCATGCGCCGGCTGGTCAACGGCGAGCGCGACACCGACCAGCTCGTTGCCGGCATGGGGCCGCTGGGGCGCGAACTGCTGATCAGCCTGCTCGACGAACTGGCGAAGCTGCGGCCGCAATGAATACCGCGCAAACCGGACATCGCCGCTTTCCCTCCGTACGGGGCGCTTTGACAGGGTGCGCTGCAATCAGCTAAAATGCGCGCCTTTTCGGCGGTCCTCAGCCGGAAAAGCAATCCCGGGGTGATGTAGCTCAGCCGGTTAGAGCGACGGATTCATAATCCGTAGGTCGGTGGTTCAAGTCCACTCATCACCACCAGAACACGAGCGGCCTGCAGCGATGCGGGCCGCTTTCATTTCTGCCAATGGCACACGGCCGACCGGCAATAAGGCCCGGTTCTTGAAGCCGGAACAATCTGGCCGCTCATGCGTCATAGAAATGCAATATTCGCCCCAGCCCGATTAACGACAGATGATTTGACGAGGTAACGTGTGATCGACGACCCCTACCTAGAATTCGAACGCGAAGCCATGATCCTGCGCGACTGGCTCGCGCTGGATCGCACGGTTTTGGCCAACAAGCGCACTTTTCTGGCCTACAGCCGGACCGCCATTGCCATGGCGGTTCTTGGCATCGCATTCATCAAACTGATCGGCCACCCGTTCTTCGTGGTCAGCGGATTCCTGCTGGTCCTGTCCGGGCTCGTCGTCTTCTATGTCGGGATACGCGAGTACAGCAGCAATACCAAGCGCTTCAAAAAACTGGTGGAAAAGGAGCGTGCCCTGGAGGCGCATATGCACGAGAGGGAGGCCGTGGAAGCGGAAGGGGGCAGCGGCGTTGGAACTGCGGCCGGTCAGGCGGCTGCTTCAGCGGGTTCCAGGTAATCGGAAGGCAGGCAAAGCTTATGCTTGCCGCCGGCAAGGTGCGCGAACAACATCTTCCATCTGCCAAGGATGCTGACTGCCCGGGCAACGGGGAAGCGGGTGACGCGCCCAAAGCCATGATATGATTGCAGCCCACTATTGTTAGTTGTTCTGAATCAATGGCTTATTCGGATCCATGCGCCGGGGCCGGTGATTCGCCACTTTCCTTTTCGTTGCGCACTGGATCGAAGCTGCGCAGCGAAATCCCCGCCCCCAGTCTATTCACTGTCCCGGCACCCTCATGAAAAAGATCTACATCAAAACCTTCGGCTGTCAGATGAACGAGTACGACTCGGACAAGATGGCCGACGTGCTCAATGCCGCCGAAGGCCTGACCCCGACCGACACGCCGGACGATGCCGACGTCATCCTGTTCAACACCTGCTCGGTGCGCGAGAAGGCGCAGGAGAAGGTGTTCCATGACCTCGGCCGGGTGCGCCACCTGAAGCAGGCCAACCCCAATCTCATCATCGGCGTCGGCGGCTGCGTGGCAAGCCAGGAAGGTGCGGCCATCGTGTCGCGCGCGCCCTTCGTCGACGTCGTGTTCGGCCCGCAGACGCTGCACCGGCTGCCCGAACTGATCGCTCAGCGCCGCGAGACCGGCCGCGCCCAGGTCGACATCAGCTTTCCCGAAATCGAGAAGTTCGACCACCTGCCGCCGGCGCGCATCGAAGGCGCGTCGGCCTTCGTCTCGATCATGGAAGGCTGCTCCAAGTACTGCACCTTCTGCGTCGTCCCCTACACGCGCGGCGAGGAAGTCTCGCGCCCGTTCGACGACGTCATTGCCGAAGTCGCCGACCTTGCCGGCCGGGGCGTGAAGGAAGTCACGCTGCTGGGGCAGAACGTCAATGCCTACCAGGGCGCGCTGCACGAGGGCGGCGCTGCCGACTTCGCCTTCCTCTTGGAGATGGTGCACGAGATTCCCGGCGTGGAACGAATCAGGTACACCACCAGCCATCCGCGCGAAATGACGACGCGCCTGATCGAGTGCTACGGCCGCCTGCCCAAGCTGGTGTCGCATCTGCACCTACCGGTGCAGTCGGGCTCCGACCGCATCCTCGCGGCGATGAAGCGCGGCTACACCGTGCTCGAGTTCAAGTCGATCGTGCGCAGGCTGCGCGAACAGCGGCCCGACCTGTGCCTGTCGTCGGACTTCATCGTCGGTTTCCCCGGCGAGACCGAGGCCGACTTCGAGGCGACCATGAAGCTGATCCAGGAACTCGACTTCGACGCCAGCTTCTCCTTCATCTACAGCAAGCGCCCCGGTACGCCGGCGTCGGACTATCCTGATGATGTGAGCGCCGACCTGAAGACGCAAAGGCTGATGAAACTGCAGGCTCAGATCGAGGCGCAGGCGCAGCGGGTGAACCTGGCCATGGTCGGCACCGTGCAGCGCGTGCTGGTCGAGGGGCACGCCCGCAAGAACGCCGACGAGCTCGCCGGCCGCACCGACAACAACCGCATCGTCAACTTCCCGGGCAACACGCGCCTGATCGGGCAGTTCGTAGACGTCACCATCACCCAGGCCCTGCCGCACAGCCTGCGCGGCGAAGTCGCCATCACTGAAAGCGAAACCGCTTGAAAACCGACATCGTTGAACTGCGGCTGGCCCCCGAGGACAACCGGCGGCTGGCCAACCTGTGTGGCCCCATGGACGAGAATCTGCGCCAGATCGAGGCGGCGTTCGACGTCACCATCGGCCGCCGTGGTTCGAGCTTCCGCTTCAGCGGCGATGCCGCGCAGGCCGAAAAGGGCGCGCAAGCGATCGAGCATTTCTACAACCACGCGCACGACGAACTTAGCCTGGACGATATCCAGCTCGGCCTGGTCGAGCTTACGCGCGGCCGTGCCGACGACGAAGGGCCCGCGCTGCGCACCCGCCGCGCCGACCTGCGCGCGCGCACCCCGCGCCAGGGCGAATACATCGAGCAGATCCGCAGCCACGACATCACCTTCGGCATCGGCCCGGCCGGCACCGGCAAGACTTATCTCGCCGTCGCCTGCGCGGTCGACGCGCTGGAACGCGAGCAGGTCAAGCGCCTGCTGCTGACGCGTCCCGCGGTCGAAGCCGGCGAGCGCCTCGGCTTCCTGCCGGGCGACCTCACGCAGAAGGTCGATCCCTACCTGCGTCCGCTGTACGACGCGCTGTACGACCTGATGGGCTTCGACAAGGTGACGCGGCTGATCGAGCGCCACGCCATCGAGGTCGCGCCGCTCGCCTTCATGCGCGGGCGCACGCTCAACCACGCCTTCATCATCCTCGACGAGGCGCAGAACACCACGCCCGAGCAGATGCAGATGTTCCTCACGCGCATCGGCTTCGGCGCGCGCGCCGTGGTCACCGGCGACCCGACGCAGATCGACCTGCCCAAGCACGTGAAGTCCGGCTTGATGGACGCAGCCGACATTCTCGCCGGCGTGCGCGGGCTGGCGTTTACCCACTTCCAGTCCGAAGACGTGGTGCGCCATCCGCTGGTCGGTCGCATCGTCGACGCCTACGCCGCGCGCCGCGCGGAAACGGAAAAACGTGGGGCCTGAATTCAGCCTGTCGGTGCAGTTCGCGAGCGAGGCGGATGACCTGCCGAGTCGTGAGCAGATCCGCCGCTGGGTTGCCGCCGCGCTGGAACACGCCGCCGAAATCACCGTGCGCATCGTCGACGCCGAGGAGGCGCAGGCGCTCAACCAGGACTACCGCCACAAGGGCTACGTGCCCAACGTGCTGACTTTCGAATACGGCGAGATTGCGCCCGGCGTGCTGGGCGGCGACGTCGTGATCTGTGCGCCGGTGGTCGAGCGCGAGGCGCGCGAGCAGGGCAAGCCGCTGCAGCATCATTACGCCCACATGACCGTCCACGGCGTGCTGCACCTGCAGGGCTACGACCACCTCGATCCTCATGATGCCGACATCATGGAATCGCGCGAAGCCGTTATACTGAAACGGTTCCGTATCCCCAATCCCTATCTTTCCTGACGCAAATGGAGTCTGACAGTAGTCCCAAACCGAGCTTGCTCGAGCGCATCTCCCACTGGCTGATGCGCGAGCCCGAAGACCGTGAACAGCTGATCGAATTGCTGCACGGCGCCTACGAAAACAGTCTGATGGATGCCGACGCCCTGGCGATGATCGAGGGCGTGCTGCAGGTGTCCGAGATGCGCGTCGGCGAGATCATGATCCCGCGCGCGCAGATGGACGTCATCGACATCAACGATGCGCCCGAAGTCTTCATCCCCTTCGTCATCGAAACCGCGCACTCGCGCTTCCCGGTCATCGACAAGGACCGCGACGACGTCATCGGGATTTTGCTGGCCAAGGATCTGCTGCGGCACTACGCCGAATCCGACAGCGACATCCGCGGCATGCTGCGTCCGGCCGTGTTCATCCCCGAATCGAAGCGGCTCAATGTGCTGCTGAAGGAATTCCGCTCCAACCGCAACCACATCGCCATCGTCGTTGACGAATACGGCGGCGTCGCGGGAATTGTCACGATCGAGGACGTGCTCGAGCAGATCGTCGGCGACATCGAGGACGAATACGACTTCGACGAGACCGAGGACAACGTCATCCGCGAGAAGGAGGACGTGTTCCGCGTGAAGGCGGGCACTGAAATCGCCGACTTCAACGAGGCGCTGGGTGCAAAGTTTTCCGACGAGGAATTCGACACCGTCGGCGGCCTCGTCATCTCGCGTTTCGGCCATTTGCCCAAGCGCGGCGAGTCGGTGAAGTTCGACGGTTTCCAGTTCAGCATCCTGCGCGCCGACAGCCGCCGGCTGCACGCCGTGCGCGTGACGCGCCTGAAGCCCGAAGAAGAGGACGTGCAGCTGCCGCTGGTGTAAGCCTTGAGCCGTTCGCCCTGAGCCCTTCGACTACGCTCAGGACAGGCCTGTCGAAGGGCATCTCCAAATGGGCATAGGGCTTCGACAAGCTCAGCCCGAACGGAGTTTTAGAGTCTCTCAGCCAAGTCAGCGCGAGCCAACGGCTCAATCGAGCGTATCGCTGCTAAAGCGTATGCCTGCGGTCGCCCCGGGCGAAGCCGGCCAGCGGCGCCACGTCACCCTTGCTCAGCCCGATCACCTTGAACAGCTCGCCCATCTCCGCCGGCGACACCAGCCGCTGCATGGCGTTGGCCTGCGGCAGGTAGGCCGCCGCATCGGCCGGCGACGTCTGCAGCAGCAACTCGGTGAGGCCGCTGTTCAGCAGAAAATTCGCCTGGCTGGTGTAGCCCGTGAGTTCCAGTCCCGCCTCCATCCCCGCCCGCGCCACTGCGCTGAAATCGACATGTGCGGTGAGATCGCACAGCCCGGGCAGGTAGAACGGATCGTCGAGCGCGTGGTGGCGGTAATGCGCGCGCAGCGTGCCCATGTGGCGCTGCGGGTGGTAGTACTCGGCGGCGGCAAAGCCGTAGTCGATCATCAGCACCAGGCCGTGGTCGAGTGCGTGCGCGAGCGAGGCGATCAGCGCGTCGGCGGCGAGGTTGATCTCGGATAGGTAGCCCGGCGCCAGCTTCAGTGCCTCGGTGCGCGCACGCAGCACGGAGTCGGCGATGGGGCGGTCTTCCCAGGTGAAATCCGCTCGCCCTTCGACAGGCTCAGGACGAACGGATTTCGATGCCTCGGCTTGCTGGGGCACCAGCGTCACCCCGCGCGCCAGCGGCCCGGCCTCCGTCCAGTGCACCAGCTCCACCGGCAGCGCGTCGAGCACCTCGTTGCCGAGGATCACGCCCCTGAAATGCGCGGGCAGCGTGTCCAGCCAGTGCACCCGCCCGGCAAGTTCGGGCCATACGCGCGCGATCGTTTTCTGCTGGCGTTCGCGCAGGTCGGCGCTCACCTCAAGAATCGCGTAGCGCGCCGGCAATGCGCCGAGCCGTTCCAGCTCGCCCAGCATGTCCGCTGCCAGCCGCCCGCTGCCAGCGCCGAGTTCCAGCACCTCGCCGCCGGTCTGCACCAGCACTGGCGCGATCGCCTGCGCCAGCGTGCGGCCGAACAGCGGCGTCAGTTCCGGTGCGGTGACGAAGTCGCCTGCGGCGCCGAACTTCGTCGCGCCGGCGGCGTAGTAGCCCAGCCCCGGCGCGTAGAGCGCGGCTTCCATGAACCGCGAGAACGGCATCCAGCCGCCGGCGTTTTCGATCAGCGTGCGCAGGTGCGCAGTCACGCGCTGGCAGTGCGCAAGGGCGTCGGGCGAGGGGGCGGGCAGCATCGAGTTCATGGATAATGCACAATCCAGGGACTATAAGGGTGAATCCCGATGCATGGCAAAGTCGTACTGATTACCGGCGGGGCCAAGCGGGTGGGCGCGGCATCGGCGCGCCTGCTGCACACGGCCGGCGCCAACCTGATGATCCACTACCGCAGCTCGGCCACCGAGGCGCGCGCGCTGCAGGACGAACTCAATGCCAGCCGCCCCGATTCGGTCGCGCTGATCCAGGCCGACCTGCATGACACCCACGGCCTGCCCGCCCTGGTGAACCAGACCGTCGCCACCTTCGGCGGCCTCGACGTGCTGCTCAACAATGCGTCGAGCTTCTACCCCACGCCGGTCGGCACCATCGCCGAGAAGGACTGGATCGACCTCATGGGCAGCAACCTCAAGGCGCCGATGTTCCTGTCGCAGGCCGCTGCGCCCGAACTCAAGAAGCGCCACGGCTGCATCATCAACATCACCGACATCCACGCCGAGCGGCCGATGAAGAGCTACGTCGTCTATTCCGTCGCCAAGGCCGGCCTGGTCGGGCTCACCAAGTCGCTGGCGCGCGAACTGGCGCCCCAGGTGCGCGTCAACGGCATCGCGCCGGGACCGATCATGTGGCCCGAGGACGACTCGAATTTCGACGAGGTCTCGCGCCAGCGCATCGTCTCGCACACCATGCTGAAGCGCGCCGGCGATCCCCACGACATCGCGCTGGCGGTGCGCTTCTTCGCGATGGACACGAACTTCGTGACGGGACAGATCCTGGCGGTGGACGGCGGGCGCAGCGCGAAGCTGTAGGCGTCGTCGAAGCCTTCAGCCTCATCGTCGTGAACGCCCTGAAGGGCACAAGCATGCGGTGGAGCATCAGCGCCGCAAGGCGATTCAGATCGCCATCGGCGCGCACCGCGCGCAGCCGCGACAGCACCCTGCGCGAACCGACGCGCAGGATGTTGCGGCCCAGGGGCCGACCCCGGCTCGACGCTGTCGCATATCGACGACAGCGTGCCCCCCACACGGCGGCGATCAACCCTGACGTCGCTGGCTGCGGAAGGTGGAGCCGGAACGGATCTCTTCCAGTTCAGCCGCCTTCTCCTGAACCGCTTCGGTCGCCGGGGCTTGCGCGGAAGCGTCCGGCAGCTTGGCCAGGTTGGGGCCGGCCGCATGCATCGCCATGTTCCCGGTAATGATGCCGCCTTCCTCGACCATCAAGGCTCCGTAGCGGATCGTGCCGTTGACCCGGCCGGTCGCGTACACCACCAGCCGCTTGCGGGCGGTCAGCTCGCCCTCGAAGGTGCCGCGCACTTCCGCCACGTCGATCTCGGCCTTGCCCGAAAACACGCCGCCTTCGGCGATGCGGATATCGCGGCTGTTCATCGACGCTTCCACGCGGCCCTCCACCACCAGGATTTCGCAATCGGTGATCTCGGCACCTTTCAGCTTGATGTTCGGTCCGACGATGAGCTTGCTGCCCTCGTCGCTTGGCGAAGCCTTGATGACTTCCGGCTCGGCCGCTTCCTTGGCGGTCTCGGCGGGCTTGGGGGTTTCGGCCGGCTTGGCCGGATAGCCCGTCGGACCCGTGCGGGTGGAGTCGGTTCGGGTGTTGCTGGGAGTGCCGGGTTGCATGAAGGATTTGAGCATGGTTCGTCTCTCTCGTATCTGGGTGGTCAAACGGGGGTACTGCGCTCTGGTGTGGTTGCGCCCGGAATTGGGCACGAGGGTCGAAGAGCAGCAGCCGTGCCAGTACGGGAAACCCATTGATAAACAGACAGATGAGGAATTTTCGGGGGCTTGCCGAGGACAAAAACAGGCTAAAACGTCGCTCGTGGGCGACATCAAATCCGGCTTATTTGCAGAATAATCCTACAAAACAAAAGGATAGGGCGGATTGAGGCTGTCGTCAGATCGCGACAGCTCGACCTGGGCAACGCGCCCACGCTCAAATCCCGCGCCAAGATCGGCGACGCCGAGCACGTGTTCGTATCGGGCTGCACTCATTCCACCACGCGCACAGCCCCCCGGCTGACGCTTTCGCCATCCCGCGGGCGGAGCGACCAGAACGACAGCGACGAGAGGATCGTCAGCCCGGCCAGCGTCAAAAAGGCATGGTGCAACGCGGCCGTCACCGCCACACGATCGGTTTGCGGCAGATCGCCCAGATACCAGCCTGCGATCAGCGAGCCGCACGCCAGCCCGAAGCTCATCGACATCTGCTGCAGCGAGCTCGCGATCGTGCTGGCCATGCTCGAATCGGGCGTATCGATATCGGCGTAGGCCATCGAATTCATGCTGGTGAATTGCAGCGAATTGAAGAATCCCATGGACAGGCCCAGCAGCACGATCAGCGCGATCGGCGTGGCCGGACTCACCAGCGAGAACAGGCTGATCACGACCCCGATCATCACCGTATTCACGATCAGGATGCGCCGGTAGCCAAAGCGCGCCAGCATACGCGAGGCAATCAGTTTCATGCCCATGGCGGCCGCCGCGGCAGGCATCATCAGCAGACCCGACTGCCAGGCCGGCATGCCTAGGCCGAGCTGGTAGAGCAGCGGCAGCAGGAACGGCATCCCGCCCACCCCCAGCCGCGTGACGAAGCCGCCCACCACCGAGATGCGAAAGGTGCGCACCCGGAACAGCCTCAGGCGCAGCAGCGGATGGGGCGTCTCGCGGGCATGCCATACATACGCGACCAGCAGACTCACGCAGAGCAGCAGCAAGATGCCCGCCGAGGTGGCATCGATCCGGTGTTCGCCGAAGATTTCCAGCAGCCAGGACAACAGCGCCGTACCGCTGCCGAACAGGACCAGGCCGACGACGTCCAGCGGGCGCGCCGCGTCGCCTCTGTAATCCGGCATGTGGCGCCGCGCCAGCCACAGCGCCAGCAGGCCCATCGGCACGTTGACGAAGAAGATGTAGCGCCAGGAGACCCAGTGCACGATCAGGCCGCCGACCGTGGGCCCGAGCAGCGGCCCGATCAGCGCCGGGATGATGACGAAATTCATCG
>DATCTE010000164.1:0-2046 GCA_036568085.1 Thiobacillus sp. | reverse complement strand
CATCGTCGTCGACATGAGCACCGTGTCGCCCGACGCCACCCGCCGCATCGCCGCGGCGCTGGCCGAACGCGGCGTGCACATGCTCGACGCCCCGGTGTCGGGCGGCGAGACCGGCGCCAAGGAAGGCACGCTGTCGATCATGGTCGGCGGCAAGCCCGAGGTGTTCGAGCGCGTGAAGCCGGTGTTCGAGGCCATGGGCAAGAACATCGTCCACGTCGGCGGCCATGGCGCCGGCCAGGTCGTCAAATGCTGCAACCAGATCGTCGTCGGCCTCACCTTCGAGGGCGTCGCCGAAGCCATCCTGCTGGCGCGCCGCAACGGCGTCGACCCGGTCAAGATGCGCGAGGCGCTGATGGGCGGCTTCGCCGGCAGCCGCATCCTCGACGTCCACGGCCAGCGCATGCTCGACGCCAACTACAAGCCCGGCTTCAAGGTGAAGCTGCACCACAAGGACATGGCCATCGTCATGGACAACGCACAGGAAACCGCCACGCCCCTGCCCGGTGCCGCGCTGATCGCGCAGCAGATGAACGCGCTGATGGGCGCCGGCGACAGCGAACTCGATTCCTCCGCCCTCATGCGCGCGCTCGAACGCCTCACCGGCGAAAACCACGGCAACGGCAAGTGAGCGGCAAGGAACGCGTCGTCTTCCTCGACCGCGCGGCGTTCACCGCGGACGAGTTGCCGATTCCAAGCTTCGAGCACAACTGGAGCGAGTACCCGGACACCGAAGCGGCCGACATCGTGCCGCGATTGTTCTGGGCGACGACCGCAATCACCCATGCGTGCCCGATCGATGCCGAGGCAATCGGGCAGCTGCACAAGCTGAAGCGCATCGTCGTCACCGGGGCTGCCAGGATCGATGCCGAAGCGTGCGAAGCGCGCGGAATCGTGCTGCAGCCATTGGCCGCGAGCGATAGTTCGGGGCGGGCGCTGGTCGGTCTGCTCGAAGCAATGGTTGAGGCCGCGTCCAGTAGCGCCCGCTCCTGAATTCACAGGCGATCTGCACAAGGTCACGGGATGATGCTCGGCGATTCCACACTGTTCAGGCAACAGGCACTGATCGACGGCGCATGGCAAGACGCCGCTAACGGCGCGCGCTTCGCCGTTCATAACCCGGCCAATGCGGAGCTCGTCGGCCACGTGCCGAGTTGCAGCACCGCCGACACCGAACGTGCCATTGAAGCCGCCCACACCGCATTCCCCGCCTGGCGCGACCAGACCGCCAAGACGCGTTCACAGCTGCTGCGCCGCTGGTTCGACCTCATCCTCGCCCACCGCGACGATCTCGCCGCGATCATGGTGTCCGAGCAGGGCAAACCTTTGAGCGAAGCGCGTGGCGAGATCGACTATGCGGCGAGCTTCATCGAGTGGTTCGCCGAGGAGGCGCGGCGTGTGTATGGCGACGTGGTGCCGTCGCCGTGGGCGGACCGGCGCATGTTCACACTGAAGCAACCGTTAGGCGTGGCGGCGCTGATCACACCGTGGAATTTTCCCGCCGCGATGCTCACGCGCAAGGCCGGCGCGGCACTCGCCGCCGGCTGCACGGTGGTGGCGAAGCCGGCCTCGCAGACGCCGTTCACCGCGCTGGCGCTGGCCGAGCTGGCGCAGCGTGCGGGCCTGCCGCCGGGGGTACTGAACGTGGTCACCGGCGACGCGGCGACCATCGGCGGCATGCTGACCTCGCACCCGCGGGTGCGCAAAGTGTCGTTCACCGGCTCGACCGCGGTGGGCAAGCAGCTCCTCGCGCAGAGCGCCGGCACCCTGAAGCACGTCTCGCTCGAACTCGGCGGCAACGCGCCCTTCATCGTGTTCGACGACGCCGACCTCGACGCGGCGGTGGCGGGTGCGATCGCCAGCAAGTACCGCAACAGCGGGCAGACCTGCGTGTGCGCGAACCGGGTGTTCGTTCAGGACGCGATCCATGACGCTTTCGCCGAAAAGTTCAGCGCGGCGGTGGCGCAGCTGAAGGTGGGCGATGGCTTCATGCCGGACGTGGAAACCGGGCCGCTGATCAGCGCCGCCGCACTTCAGAAAGTCGAAGCC
>DATCTE010000163.1:0-2615 GCA_036568085.1 Thiobacillus sp. | reverse complement strand
CGGCCTGCCGATCGCCGATGACTGGGTCGACGCACTGCCCGACCTGGTCGCGCGCGAAGCCGGATTGACGGCACTCGACCTTCCGTCCGCAATCTGGATCCAGGCCGTGGGCATCGGTCCGGTCGCGCAACCGGATACCGGCAACGCACGCTGGGACGTGCTGCCCCACGACCCCTCGGCCCGCGGCGCCCTGGCGCTGGCAGGAATCTGACGATGGCACGGCTCGATTTCGATTTTCATGCACGGCCGTCGCGTCCCGGCTTGCCGTCCATCCTGTTGGCCATGGCCGGCGTAGCCGCCGTGGCCTGGTCGTGGACGAATCTGCAGGCGGCGCGCGCAACCGAGGCGGGATTGGCGATGCGGGTCGCCGCCCTCGAACAGCGCCCGGCGCATCCGGCCGCCAAGCCTGCATCGCACGCGGATGACGTGGCACGGGCCACCCGAGCGCGCGTCGCGGCACAGCTGGGCTATTCCTGGCAGCCGGCGTTCGAGGCACTGGCTGCCGCGCACAGCAGCAAGATCGCGCTGGTCTCGATCGATGCGGTGCAGGCCAAGTCGCAGCTGAAACTGGTGGCCGAAGCGCGGCAGCTGGCGGACGCCATCGCCTACATCGACGCCCTGCAACAACAGCCGGGGGTCCGTCGCGTCGAACTCCTGCAGCACGAGGTGCAGGCCGACGACGCGCAGAAACCGCTGCACGTCAGCATCCTGGTGGAGCTGCGCCCATGAACGCCAGGCTGTGGCAGCTGCGGCATTGGGCACGCCGCCTGGGTGCCGTCGGCCTGGCCGGACTGGGCCTGCTGGCGGTCGCATTGCTGATGCAGGGGTTCCAGGTCGAGTCGCTGCAGCAGACGATCCGTACGCAGCAGGCCCGACTGGCCGCGCTGCAGCAGGCGGCAGCCCAGCGCGCGGCGACCCCGGCGCCGCTCCCGCTCAACCCGCTGGCCACGCTGCCGCCGACGGGCGAAGCGTCGCAACGCATCGGCGAGCTGGAGCGACTGGCGCGGGCGCATGGGCTGGCGCTGCCGCGCGGGCAATACAGCGTTTCGCCGCTGACGGGCACCTCGCTGCAGCGCTGGCAACTGGTGCTGCCGCTCGATGCGTCCTACCCGGCATTACACGCCTTCCTCGCCGCCGCGCTGGAACGTCTGCCCAACCTGACGCTGGACGAACTGAAGCTGAAACGCGATCGCATCGAATCCACTCAGCTGCAGGCTGAACTGCGTCTTAGCCTGTTCGTGGAGGCGGCGCCGTGACCGACAAGAAACGGCGTTCCGTTTTGTTCGTTGCCCTGGCGGGCGTGGCGGCCTGGTCGATCTGGCTGGCGGTCAATGAACAGCCTGGCGATGTCGCCGGTGATCGAAACGCGGTGGCCGAGCCGGTGGCGCATGCGCCCCGCCCTGCGCCCGCAGCCCACGCTCCGGCGGCGGTCGCGGACCAGACCAAATCGCAGGAGGCCGAACCCCGGCTGGCGCTCAGCCGCGCCAACCTGTTCCCGGAGCAGACCTGGTACATCCCCCCGCCGCCGCCTCCCCCACCGCCCTATGTCCCGCCCCCGCCGCCGCAGGCGCCCGCCCTGCCCTTCAGCTACATGGGGCGCTGGCAGGATGGCGGCCAGACCACGTATTACCTGGTGCGCGGCACGCTGCCGGTCAGCGTGCACGCGGGTCAGGTGCTCGACGGTGTATGGCGGCTCGAACCCGTCACTGGCGGCATGCTGAATTTCACTTATCTACCGCTGAACCAGACGCGCAGTTTGCGCACAGGAGATTGAGTTGCAACGCACCCGCCTTGTTTGCCTGACCGCAGTGTTCCTTGCCCTGAGCCTGGCCGGCTGCGCCAGCAAGGGGCTGACCGAAGGCCGCAAGCTGATTGCCGCCGGTCAGCCCGAAGCCGGCATTGCCCGCCTGCGCACGGGCCTGGCCGAAGAACCCGACAATATCGAACTCAAGGCCTACTACCATACTGAGCGCGAACGCATCGCCAGCCAGCTGCTCACCCAGGCGCAGCAGGATCTCGACGCGGGACGCTTCGATGTGGCCGAGGCCACGCTGAAGAAAGTGCTGGCGATTCATCCCGAAAGCCCGCGTGCACAGAGCATGCTGGACAATCTTGCCGCGGCGCGCGAGAACCAGAAGCGGCTGCAGACGGCCACCGAGGCATTGGCGGCAGGCCACCCGGATGAAGCGGAACAGACAGCCCGCCTGATTCTGGCGCAATCCCCCGGTCACGCCGGTGCGCTGGCCTTGTTGCAGCAGATCCAGGCAGCACGCACGTCCGACGAAATCACCCCGCCCGAACTCGGCGAGGCGTTTCACAAGCCGATCACCCTGGAATTCCGCGATGCGCCGCTGCGCAACGTGTTCGACATGATTTCCCGGCAGTCGGGCCTCAACTTCATTTTCGACAAGGACGTGCGGACCGACACCAAGGCCACGCTGTTTGCCCGCAACACGCCGATTGCCGATGCGGTGGACATGCTGCTGATGACCGGCCAGCTTGCCAAAAAGGTGGTCAACGCCAATACGCTGCTGATCTATCCCGACCAGCCGCAAAAGCAGAAGGCCTATCAGGATCTGATGGTGAAGAGCTTCTACCTGGGCAACGCCGACGCC
>DATCTE010000162.1:0-6095 GCA_036568085.1 Thiobacillus sp. | reverse complement strand
ACACCACGGTCAACGGGTTGGGCGAGCGCGCCGGCAACGCCGCGCTGGAGGAATCGGTCACCGCGATGCACCAGCTCTACAACCTCGAGACCGGCATCGACAGCCGCCACTTCCCGGACATCTCGCGCCTGGTGGCGGTCGCCTCGGGCCGCCCGGTGCCGGTGAACAAGAGCATCGTCGGCGACGCCGTGTTCACCCACGAATCCGGCATCCACGTCGACGGCCTGCTGAAAAACCCGCTCAACTACCAGGGCCTCGCCCCGGAATCCGTCGGCCGCACGCACACGCTGGTGCTGGGCAAGCACTCGGGCTCGCGCGCCGTGATCCAGGCCTATGCCGGACTCGGCATCGTGCTCACCCAATTCGAGGCCAAGGCCATGCTCGCGCGCATCCGCGAACACGCCGTCGCCACCAAGCGGACGCCGGACTCCGCCGACCTCAAGCGCTTCTACCTGGAAGCGCTGCCGCGCGCGCAGGTGCAGTCCTGAGATGAGGAAAGCGACCATGTCCACGCTGATCGACCACGACACCCCGACTCTCGCCGCCCCGCGCGTGCCGAGGCTCATCGCCCTGCTGCGCGAGGACGTGGCCTGCGTGTTCCTGCGCGACCCCGCCGCGCGCACGACCTGGGAGGTCGTCACCACCTATCCCGGCATCCACGCCCTGCTCTGGCATCGCATCGGCCATGTCCTGTGGACGCGCGGGCTGCGCTACCCCGCGCGCTTCCTCGGCTTCTTCGCGCGCATGTTCACCCAGATCGACATCCATCCGGGCGCCACGATCGGCCGCCGCTTCTTCATCGACCACGGCTGTGGCGTGGTGATCGGCGAGACCGCCGAAATCGGCGACGACGTCACGCTGTATCACGGCGTCACCCTCGGCGGCGTCTCCTGGAATCCCGGCAAGCGCCACCCCACCCTGGAAGACGGCGTGGTGGTCGGCGCCGGCGCCAAGATCCTCGGCCCCATCACGGTCGGCAGCGGCGCGCGCGTCGGCGCCAACTCGGTGGTCATCCAGGACGTGCCGGCCGGCATGACGGTCGTCGGCATCCCCGGCCGCGTCGTGCTGCCGGCGAGCCAGCGCACCACCCGGCAGGGCATCGACCTCGACCACCACCTGATGCCGGACCCGGTCGGCAAGGCGATTTCCTGCCTGCTCGATCGCATCGCCCACCTGGAAAAACAGCTGGGCATCCTGCCGGAGGCGGCGGATGCGGCGGCCACCAGCGACTGCATCACCTGCACCGAGACCTGCGATCCGGGCCACGTCGCCGTGAGCCTGAAGCGGACCACCCACTGAACCCTATCGAGCATCGGAACCCACATGAGCGCCCTCCTCCAGAAAATGGCCAGCTTTTCGGCGGCGGAAGAATTCCTCGACTTCTTCCAGATCGACTTCGAACAGGCCGTCGTCAACGTCAACCGCCTGCACATCCTGAAGCGCTTCAACCAGTACCTGCGCGCGACGCCGGGCACCGCCGAGATGGACGACCACACCCTGCACGGCGTGTGCAAGGAGCTGCTGGCCAAGGCCTACCAGGATTTCGTCACCTCCACCGCCGCCAAGGAGAAGGTGTTCAAGGTCTTTCAGGACGTCGACGGCACGCAGCACGTGTCGCTGGAAAGTATGCGCACGGCGATGTCCACCCGCGGTTAAGAAGGAAACAGATCATGCATATCGTCGTCTGCATCAAGCAGGTTCCGGACAGCGCGCAGATCCGCGTGCATCCCGTGACCAACACCATCATGCGCCAGGGCGTGCCGGCCATCGTCAACCCCTACGACCTGTTCGCGCTGGAAGAGGCGCTGCGCCTGAAGGACCAGTACGGCGGCCGCGTCACCGTGCTGTGCATGGGCCCGCCGCAGGCCGAGGCCGCGTTGCGGAAGGCGATCTCCTTCGGCGCCGACGACGCCATCCTGGTGACTGACCGCGCCTTCGCCGGCTCCGACACGCTGGCCACCAGCTTCGCGCTCGCTTCGGCGATCAGGAAGATCCAGGAGGACATGCCGGTCGACATCGTGTTCGCCGGCAAGCAGACCATCGACGGCGACACCGCGCAGGTCGGCCCCGGCATCGCCAAGCGCCTTGACCTGCAGCTGCTGACCTACGTCTCCCAGATCGTCGACCTCGACCTGGACCAGCGCGAGATCACCCTGCACCGGCGTGCCGAAGGCGGCGTGCAGGTGCTGAAGACCCAACTGCCCTGCCTGATCACCATGCTCGAGGGCAGCAACGAGATGCGCTTCGCGACGATGTCGAACATGTTCCGCGCCGCGCGCTACCCGCTGAAGCAGTGGGACAAGGACGCCGCCGGCATCGAGGACGTGGCGAAGATCGGGCTGAAGGGATCGCCCACCATCGTCAGCAAGGTGTTCGCGCCGCAAGCCAAGTCGCAGCGCGCCGAGATCATCGACTGCGAAAGCCGCGAGCCGAAGGACCTCGCCGTCACCCTGCTGGCGAAGCTGTTCACCAAGTATCCGAACCTGGCCGAGGACATCGGCCAGGCCCGCGCCTAAAGGACCGAGTCATGAGCGAAACAACCGAACAGAAAAAACCCGCCGGGCGGCGCAAATTCGAACTCGACCCGCGCCTGGCGTCGTACAAGGGCGTGTGGGTGTTCGTCGAGCACGAGCGCGGCGTGGCCCATCCCGTTTCCTGGGAACTGATGGGCGAAGGCCGCAAGCTCGCCGACAAGCTCGGCGTGCCGCTGGCCGGCGTGGTGATGGGAGCGCCCGGCATCCAGACGCGGCGCTTCTGCCAGGAGGCGTTCCACTACGGCGCCGACCTCTGCTACCTGATGGAAGATCCGTTGCTGGCCGACTACCGCAACCAGCCCTTCACCAAGGGGCTGACCGATCTGGTCAACGCCTACGAGCCGGAAATCCTGCTGCTCGGCGCCACCACGCTCGGCCGCGACCTCGCCGGCAGCGTCGCCACCACCCTGCAGACGGGACTCACCGCCGACTGCACCGAGCTCAACATCGACATGGAGAACCGCAGTCTGGCGGCGACGCGCCCGACCTTCGGCGGCAGCCTGCTGTGCACCATCGTCACGCTCAACTACCGCCCGCAGATGGCCACGGTACGGCCGCGCGTGATGAGCATGCCGAAGAAGGACGACACCCGCAGCGGCAGCATCACCGAACATCCGCTGGGGATGATCGAGACCGACATCATCACCAAGGTGCTCGAGTACATCCCGGACAACCTCGCCGGCAAGCCGCAGCTGCCCTTCGCCGACATCATCGTGTCCGGCGGGCGCGGCATGAAGCGGCCGGAGAATTTCCAGCTGGTGTGGGACCTCGCCAAGGTGCTCGGCGCCGAAGTCGGCGCCACGCGCCCGGTTGTGCAGGCGGGCTGGGTCGACCTCGAACGCCAGGTCGGCCAGTCGGGCAAGACCGTGCGCCCCAAGCTCTACATCGCCGCCGGCATCTCCGGCGCGATCCAGCACCGGGTCGGCATGGAGGGCGCCGACGTGATCATCGCGATCAACAGCGACCCCAACGCGCCGATCTTCGATTTCGCCACCTACGGCATCGTCGGCAATGCGATGCAGATCCTGCCGGCGCTCACCGAAGCGTTCCGGCAGCAGCTCGCAACCTTGAAAGTGGCCGTCTAGCCGGGCGCCCGCACAGGAGAGAAACATGGACGAAAAATTCGACGCAATCGTGGTGGGGGCCGGCCCCTCGGGCAACGCCGCCGCCTACACCCTGGCCAAGGCCGGACTCAAGGTGCTGCAGATCGAGCGCGGCGAGTACCCCGGCTCGAAGAACGTGCAGGGCGCGATCCTGTATTCCAAGGCGCTGGAGGAGATCATCCCCGACTTCCGCGACGACGCGCCGCTGGAGCGCCACATCATCGAGCAGCAGATGTGGGTGCTCGACGACGCCTCCTACGTCGGCTCCACCTACCGCTCCGCCGAGTTCAACCAGCCGCCGTACAACCGCTACACCATCATCCGCGCCCAGTTCGACAAGTGGTTCTCCAAGCGGGTGCAGGACGCCGGCGCGCTGCTGGTGTGCGAGACCACCGTGACCGACCTGATCATGGACCGCAACCGCGTGATCGGCGTGCAAACTGACCGCGAGGGCGGCTCGGTGTATGCCGACGTGGTGATCCTCGCCGACGGCGTCAACTCGCTCCTGGCGAAGAAGGCCGGCTTCCACGCCGAACTCGAACCCAAGGACGTGGCGCTGGCGGTGAAGGAAATCCACTTCCTGCCGGAAGAGACCCTCCAGAGCCGCTTCAACATCGGCGAGGGCGAAGGCGTGGTGATCGAGATGGCGGGCAAGATCACCCAAGGCATGATGGGCACCGGCTTCCTCTACACCAACAAGGATTCGCTCACCATCGGCGTCGGCTGCATGCTGTCCGATTTCAAGCAGCAGAAGATCACGCCCTACCTGCTGCTGGAGCAGATGAAGGCGCACCCCGCGATCAAACCGCTGATCGAAGGCGGCGAGATGAAGGAATACGCCGCGCACCTGATCCCGGAAGGCGGCTACAAGGCCATGCCGCAGCTCTACGGCGAAGGCTGGATGATCGTCGGCGACTCCGGCATGTTCGTCAACGCAGTGCACCGCGAGGGATCCAACCTGGCCATGACCACCGGGCGCATGGCCGCCGAGACGGTGATCGACCTGAAGGGCAAGGACCTGCCGATGACCGCCGCCAACCTGGCCTACTACCAGGGCCGGCTGGAAGACAGCTTCGTCATGAAGGACCTGAAGAAGTACAAGAACATGCCGGAGATCTTCCACAAGAACAACCAGTTCTTCACCACCTATCCCGAACTGGTCAACCGTGCCGCCCACACCATGCTCACCGTGGACGGCGTCGACAAGAAAACCAAGGAACGCCAGATCCGCAGCAGCTTCAAACAGCGCCGTTCGCTGTTCGGGCTGATGGGCGACGCGTTCAAGATGTGGAGGGCATTCGAATGATCCCCGTAAAAGTCGAAGAGAAGCTGTTCCAGAACCGCTACCGCGTCGATTCCGGCCGGCCGCACATCAGCATCATCAATCCCGCCACCTGCCAGGCGGAATGCAAGACGCAGGAATGCACGGTGTGCTGCCCGGCCGGCTGCTACACCGCGGAAGGCAACGGCCAGGTGGTGCTGATCACCGACGGCTGCCTGGAGTGCGGCACCTGCCGCATCATCTGCACCACCTACCGCAACGTCGACTGGGAATACCCGCGCGGCGGCTACGGGATTTTGTTCAAGTTCGGATGATATTCAGAACCGTTCACTACGGAAAACTGAGGCACATGCCCACGCACCGTTCGCCCTGAGCTTGTCGAAGGGCATGTCCGAGTGGGCACAGGGCTTCGACAGGCTCAGCCCGAACGGGGCCCGGATTCGCCATGCGTCTGAATTTTTTGTGAAACAAGGAGCACCATCTTGCCCAAGCCAGAAAAACACGTCTTCGTCTGCGTCCAGAACCGCGGTCCCGGCCACCCACGCGGCTCCTGCCTGCAAAGCAGCGCCGGCGATGTGTGGGACGAATTCGCCTACGCCTTCCAGCAGAAGAACCTCAACGGCCGCTTCATGCTGTCCAACACCGGCTGCCTCGGCCCCTGCAACGGGCCGCACGTGCTGGTCTATCCGGAAGGCGTGATGTACGGCAAGGTCGGCAAGGAGGACGTCGCCGCCATCGTCGACGAGCACCTGCTCGGCGGCACGCCGGTCGAGCGCCTGATGCTGCCGCCGGAGATCTGGGGCTAGCGCGTGCTGACACGATTGATTCGGCCAATAAATAGCGTGGCGTTCGCCCTGAGCCTTTCGACTTCGCTCAAGACAGGCCTGTCGAAGCCTGCCCTGAGCCAGCCGAATGGGGGCTGTGTGGTTCGACAAGCTCACCACGAACGGGCTCTGAACTATTTAGTTGTCGACTCAATAATATGAGCGCCGACGCCTTCAGCCTGGCCATCGGCTTCGCCACGCCGCCGATCATCGAGGACACCCTGCGCCAGGCCATGAACAGCTACGCCGACACCAGCCGGGCCGAGTTCCTGATCTGGACGGCGCTCAAGGCCGATCCCGAATGCCTGGGCAGCTATTTCTCGCTGTACAAGTTCTACTTCTACAAGCGCAT
>DATCTE010000161.1:0-3810 GCA_036568085.1 Thiobacillus sp. | reverse complement strand
GTCGCCGTCGCCGCCGCGCGGGGGCATCTGGCGGATGCCTTCGAGGGCATGCTTGATCAGCGTGTCGTAACCCTGTGCAATGCGCGGGCCCCAGTCTCCCTTGTTGCCGAACTTGGGTGCGCCCAGCGCGCCGGGCGTGTGACAGGTGGTACACACGGCTTCGAAGACTTCCTGGCCGGACTTTTCAACCTTGGGTGCGTTGGCGTCGAGCGCGACCAGCGTGGAAAACGGCTTGATGCGGTCAAGCGTGGCTTTCTGCGCGGCTTCGCTGGTGGTGTCAGGCTTGTGCTTGTCCTGAATGCTGAGCACCAGCATGACGATCAGGAAAATCGCCAGCAGGGGTGCGAACAATCCGGCAAGAACGGAAATGATGATCTCCTGCGGGGTGGCTTGGGTCATCTGGGCGTGCGAATCGGCCATGAAAAATATCCTTGGGGGGTGGCATCGAAAGCCGCGATTATAAGGAAAGCCACCCCGACAGGAAAGGGCGGCGCGCCCGGCGGATGGACGCCGCGTGGCAAAAACGCTATGCTTCGCGGCTCCTAGCGCCCGTAGCTCAGCTGGATAGAGTACTGCCCTCCGAAGGCAGGGGTCGTGCGTTCGAATCGCGCCGGGCGCGCCAGTTTTCCGGTCACAATCGGCTTCAGCCCCTTGTTCCGCCAGGGTTTAATCTCTGCACGGCGGGTTTACACTTGGGGCGAAGTTCATTCTGAGTGTTTCAATCATGGCCATCCCCACCCCTACCGACATCAAACTGCACCAGGCTTCGCGCAAGCTGGAAATCGCGTTTTCCGACGGCGCACGTTTCGAGATGCCGTTCGAGTTCCTGCGTGTCTATTCGCCGTCCGCCGAGGTGCGCGGCCACGGCCCCGGCCAGGAAGTGCTGCAGGTCGGCAAGCGTGAAGTGCTGATCAATGCCGCCGAGCCGGTCGGCCTGTACGGCATCAACTTCTTCTTCTCCGACGGCCACGACACCGGGATCTATTCCTGGGAATACCTCTATGACCTCGGCGTCAACCAGGCTGCGCTGTGGGACGAATATCTCAAGCGCATGGACGCCGCCGGCGCCTCGCGCGACCCCGGCATCGCCAAGATGTTCGAGCAGCGCCCCAAAGCCAAATAAGCTGCCATGAGCAGTTCCTGTGCTGCTGCCCCTGCACACGCGCCTTCCGGGGCGCGTGTTGTTTTGGTGAGCCCGTACGAACTGGGCCGGCAGCCGTTCAATTTGGCACAGCCTGCAGCGTGGTTTGCGCGTGAACACATCGCTGCCGCCTGCGTCGACCTGTCGCAGCAAAAACTCGACCCGGCCACCTTTGCGCACGCCGAATTCGTGGCGATTTACCTGGGCATGCATACCGCCACCCGGATTGCCGCAGCGGCCCTGCCGAAAATCCGTGCGCTCGCCCCCCGGGCACGCATCGCCGCATTCGGACTGTATGCCCCGGTCAATGCCGCGTGGTTGAAAAGCCTGGGGGTGGAAGCGGTCTTCGGCGGCGAATCCGAACCCGATCTGCTGGCCTGGGTGCAATCCGGCGTTGCCCCGGACGACACCGTGGTGCGGCGCGACAGGATCGAATTCCTGTTGCCCGAACGCCGCGGCCTGCCCGACCTGCAGCGCTATGCCAAACTGATCTTCGCCGACGGCACGCAAAAAATCACCGGCTTCGCCGAGGCAAGCCGCGGCTGCAAGCACCTGTGCCGCCACTGTCCGGTGGTGCCGGTGTACGAGGGCAAGTTCCGCATCGTGCCGGTGGGCACGGTGATCGCCGACATTGCGCAGCAGGTCGAAGTGGGCGCTGCGCACATCAGCTTTGGCGATCCCGATTTTCTCAACGGGCCGACGCATGCGCTGAAAGTGGCCGAGTCCCTGCACGCGCGATTCCCGGATCTGAGCTGGGATGCCACGATCAAGGTCGAGCACCTGCTGAATCACGCCGACCTGCTGCCACGCCTCAAGGAATGCGGCCTGCTGTTCATCGTCACTGCGGTCGAGTCGGTCGACGACGCGATCCTGGACCGGCTCGCCAAGAGCCATACCCGCGCGGATTTCGAAACGGCGCTGGCGCATTGCCGCGCACTCGGCATCGCGCTGGCGCCTACATTCGTGCCGTTCACGCCGTGGACCACGCTGACAGGCTATCGCGAGCTGCTCGCCACCCTGCTGCGGCTGCATCTGGTCGAGGCCGTGCCGCCGGTGCAGCTGGCGATCCGCCTGCTGGTGCCGCAGGGCTCGTATCTGCTGCAGCTGCCGGATTTCGCGGCGCGGGTTGGCGCCTTCGACGAGGCCATGCTGGGCTACCCGTGGCAGGCAGACGACCCGCGTGTCGATGCCTTGCAGGGCGAGATCATGGCCTGGGTGATGGACGCCGAAAAAGCCGCGCTGCCGCGTGACGAGGTGTTTGCCGGCATCTGGGCGCGCACCCACGCTGCGCTGGGCGAGACGGCGCCGGTGCTCGACCCTGCGCAATTCGGCGCGCCCATCCCGCATCATTCCGAGCCCTGGTATTGCTGCGCCGAACCGACCGAAACCCAGCTCGCCAGTTTCTAGCCATGCCACGCCTCCTGCTGCTGCTTCCCGCCGCGGGCTACGCCAACCAGGACTTCATTGCCGCCGCCGCGCGGCTGAACATCGAACTCGTTGCCTGCGCCGATTATTGTCACCGGCTCGCGCCCGGCTGGGGCCTGCCGCCGCTGATGAGCGTACCGTTCGACCGGCCCGAGCGCGCCTTGCCCCAGGTCCTGGGTGCGCTGACGCAGCCGGTGGCCGGCGTGCTGGCTGCGGATGACCATGGCCTCGCGCTGGCGGCGCAGCTGCGCGTGGCATTGAAGCTGCCGGGCAATCCACCCGAGGCGGTGGCGACGCTGACCGACAAGCTGTGTTTCCGCCAGTTGCAGCAGGCGACCGGCTTGCCGCACCCCATCTTTGTCAGCATCCTGGGCGACGACGCCAATGCCGCCGCGTCCTTGGGCTTTCCGCTGGTGGTGAAGGCGCGCCGGCTGAATGCCAGTCGCGGTGTCATCCGCGCCGACGATGAGGCACAACTTGCACGCGCGTTGAAGCAGGCCCGGCGCATCCAGGCGCGCATGCAGCGCGATGCCGGCGAACTCGGCCTGCTGGTCGAACAGTTCATCCCGGGCTTCGAGGTTGCGCTCGACGGGGTATTGGCCAATGGCGAACTGCAGGTGCTCGCCCTGTTCGACAAGCCCGACCCACTCGACGGGCCGTTTTTCGAGGAAACGATTTTCGTCACCCCTTCGCGCCTGCCTGCCGCGACGCAGCACCATCTGGCCGACGCGGTCACCCAAGCCTGCGTGGCGGCCGGACTGACGGAGGGCATGGTTCACGCGGAGGCACGCATCAACGACGCCGGGGTATGGCTGCTCGAAATTGCCCCGCGCGGCATCGGAGGACTGTGCGGGCGCGTACTGGACGCCACGCTGGGCATGACGTCGGCAGAAATTGTGCTGCGCCACGCGGTGGGCCTGCCGTTGCCGGCACGGGCACATGCCGTTGCCGCAGGCGTGATGATGGTGCCCATTCCGCTCAGCGGCATTCTGCAGGGAGTCGATGGCATCGACGCTGCACGCAACGTGCCGCATATCACGGGCATCGAAATCACGGCCCGCGCCGGCCAGCTGGTGGCGCCGCCCCCTGAGGGCGCGGGCTACCTGGGTTTTATCTTCAGCCGTGCCGCGACTCCGCAGGAAGCGGAGTCTGCCTTGCGAACGGCCCACGCTGCGCTGGCGGTCCGCATCCAGCCGCTGGTCGGGCCATGAACCCCTTTCACGTCGAGCTTGCCGCCGCGATCG
>DATCTE010000160.1:0-4006 GCA_036568085.1 Thiobacillus sp. | reverse complement strand
CCAGAATCACCCGGCCATCGATGAGCGCAGGAAAAAAACCCGCGTGCGACCCATTGAATATATGCCTGATTGACCCATGCGCCTGATTGCACGCGTCTGCCTGAGCCTGTTGCCCCTCCTGCCGGGACTGATCACGCCTGCCCATGCCCTGGACTTTGACGGCGTGCAGGTGGCGGACCGCGCCAGCCAAGGCAATGCAAGCCTGGTGCTCAACGGCGCCGGTTTGCGCAGCTTCCTGCTATTCGACATTTATGTGCTGGCGCTCTACCTTCCCGAACCCGTGCACGATGCGCCATCCGTGCTGGAGCGGGACACGCCGCGGCAGGTGCGCATCACCCTGCTGCATGGCGTGTCCGCCGACCACAACGTGGAACTGCTCAAGGAGGGACTGGATGCCAACAACAGCCCGCAGACCCTGACGGCCATCCAGGGACAGGTGGAGCAGTTTCTCGACCTCATCCACCACATGGGTGCCTTCCCCAAAGGCAGCGTCATCCAGCTGGATTACCAGCCGGGCACAGGAACCCAGGTCTGGCTGAACCATCGCCTGGCCGGCAGCTTTCCCGGGGAAGCCTTCAACCGCGCCATCCTCAGGATCTGGCTGGGCGATCACCCGGTTCAGCCCAGCCTCAAGGCAGCCTTGCTGGGCGGTACGGGGTGAGTCAGGTCTACCCAGGGGGCGCGCGGTTCCGTCCCGGATTCTTCGCCTGAGATCGCGTTTTGTCTGTGGCCTGCGCTGATGTGCAGGACGCGGTCAATCGGCAAGAAAAAACGGCCACCCTTCCGGTGGCCGTCTTCGACGTGCATCGTCTGCCCCCTCCCGGGGTCAGCCGAACAGTCCCTTGAAGAACAGACGGATGCTGTCCCACATGCGGCGGAAGAAGCCACCCTGTTCGACGTTTTCCAGCGCGACGACGTCGGCCTGCTTGATCACCTTGTCGCCCTGGCGGACTTCGACCTTGCCGATGACGTCGCCCTGCTTCACCGGGGCAACCAGGGTCGGCTTCAGCACGATCTGGGCGACGAGCTTGTCGGCCTCGCCTGCAGGCACGCTGACCGCCACATCGGCGTTCACACCTGCCTTGACTTCGCGCGCCGCGCCTTTCCATACCGGCGCCTGCGTCAGCACGGCGCCCTTCTTGTAGAAGGTCTTGCTATCGAAAAAGCGGAAACCATAGCCGAGCAATTTGGCGGTTTCGGTTGCGCGCGCCGCTTCACTGTCGGTGCCGAACACGGCGGCGATCATCCGCTTGTCGCCGCGCTTGGCGGAGGCCACCAGGCAGTAGCCGGCTTCTTCGGTATGGCCGGTCTTCAGGCCGTCGACGCCGTCGTCGCGCCACAGCAGGAGATTGCGGTTGGGCTGATTGATGCCGTTCCACAGGAAATATTTTTGCGCATAGATCGCATAGTGGGCCGGATCCGCATTGATGATGGCGCGCGCCAGGATGGCCATGTCGTGCGCGCTCGAATAATGGCCCGGGTTGGGCAGGCCGGTGGCGTCCAGGAAGTGGGTGTTGCGCATTCCCAGGCGCTGCGCTTCGGCGTTCATCAGCGCGACAAAGGCGTCCTCGCTGCCGGCGATGTGCTCGGCCATCGCGATGCTGGCATCGTTGCCCGACTGGATGATGATGCCGTGGAACAGATTATCGACCGAGATCTGCTTGCCTACCTCGACGAACATTTTCGAGCCGCCCGTGCGCCAGGCCTTCTCGCTGATAGTGACCATGTCGTTGGGATGGATCCGGCCGCGCTGCATTTCCAGGGTCGCAATGTAGGCCGTCATCATCTTGGTCAGGCTGGCCGGCGGCAGGCGCGTATCGCCGTCATGCTCGGCCAGGATATCGCCGCTGGCGGCATCCATCAGCACGTAGGATTTGGCGAATATCTCCGGGGGCGGTGGAACGAAAGGTGCGCTCCAGACGGCCGGCGCGATCAGCACACTGAAAAACAGGACGAGTCGTTGCAGGAAATGCGGAGTAGTCATGGGTTTGTCGGTTTGAGTAGGAAAACAGAATCGGGCTGAAGCTGACTGACATGCGCTGCACGCGATAGTTCAGGATACCACTGACCGGCCGCCGGGCGGCAGCCGCGCGTCGTTCCCCTGTTAAACTCGCAGGCGGCCTCCTCCTCCCTGCACACCATGCTTTATTCAGTTCTGCGACCTGCCCTGTTCAGCCTCGACCCCGAGGATGCGCACCGGCTGACCCTGTCCGGCCTCGACCTCGCGCAACGGTTCGGCCTGCTGGCGCTGCTACCGCGCGCCGCCGGCAAGCCCGTGCAGGTCATGGGCATCGACTTCCCCAATGCCGTGGGCCTGGCCGCCGGCCTCGACAAGGATGGCGCGCACATCAAGGCGCTGGCGGCACTGGGCTTCGGCTTCATCGAGATCGGCACGGTCACCCCGCGCCCGCAGCCCGGCAACCCGCAGCCCCGCCTGTTCCGCCTGCCCAAGGCCCGCGCCATCATCAACCGCATGGGCTTCAACAACCTCGGCGTCGACAACCTGGTGCGGAACGTCGACGCCAGCGAATTCAAAGGCGTGCTCGGCATCAACATCGGCAAGAACAAGGACACGCCCAACGAGCACGCGGTCGACGATTACCTGGCCTGCCTCGACAAGATCTATGCGCACGCCAGCTACGTGACGGTGAACATCTCCTCGCCCAACACGCAGAACCTGCGCGAACTGCAGAAGGACGAGGCGCTCGACGCGCTGCTCTCCGCGATCAAGCTGCGCCAGTCCGAACTCGCGCAGCGCCACGGCAAGTACGTTCCGGTCGCGCTGAAGATCGCGCCCGACCTCGACGACGCGCAGATCGCCGCGATCGCCGCGCTGCTGATGATGCATCGCATCGACGCCGTGATCGCCACCAACACCACGATTGCGCGCGACGCCGTCGCCGGCCTGCCCAATGCCGGGGAAACCGGTGGGTTGTCCGGCGCACCGGTGCGCGCGGCGTCCACTCGGGTGGTGCGCGAACTGGCACGCCACCTGAAGAATGAAGTGCCGATCATCGGCGTCGGCGGCATCCTGTCGGGCGCCGATGCGCGCGAGAAAATCGACGCCGGCGCTTCGCTGGTGCAACTGTATTCCGGCCTGATCTACCGCGGGCCGGCGCTGGTGCGCGAATGCGTGCAGGCCCTCGCCTGATGTCCATGCGCCTGGTGCGGTGCATCGTCGCGGCATGGCTGCTCCACGCCAGCGCGCACGCCGCGCCGCTGGAACAGCCTGTCCTGACCCATTTTCCGCAACCCGGCCTCAGTGCCGACCAGCTGGGCGTGATCGTCAACGACGACGACCCCGACAGCGTGGCGATCGCCGCGTATTACCGGGCAAAGCGCGGCATTCCTGCCGCCAACCTGATCCACGTGCATTTCAAGCCTGGTGGCAGCACGCTCTCCCGCGAGACATTCATCAACCTCAAACGCCGGATCGACCGCATCACGCCCAAAAGCGTTCAGGCGTTTGCGTTGACCTGGGCGCAGCCGTACCGGGTCGACTGCATGTCGATCACGTCCGCCTTCGCCTTCGGCTTCGACCCCGCCTATTGCGCCAGCGGTTGCAAACCGACGCAGCCCAGCCCCTATTTCAACAGCAGCGTGGCGCGCCCCTGGAGCACCTATCGCATCCGCCCGACCATGAGCCTGGCCGCCGACAGCGTGGCCGAAGCCAAAAAACTGATCGACCGCGGCGTGGCCTCCGACGGCAGCAATCCGGCCAGCACGGCCTATCTCGTCAGCACGACCGACAAGAACCGCAACGTGCGCGCCTCCGGATACGACGCCGTGCGCATGCTGATGCAGCGCATCATCCCGACCGAAATCGTCGAAACCAACGCGCTCGAAAACAAACCCGACGTGATGTTCTACTTCACCGGCGTGGCGCAGGTGGCCGCCCTCGACAGCAACCGTTTTCTGCCCGGTGCGATTGGCGACCACCTCACCTCGGCCGGCGGCGAGCTGTTCGGCGGTGGGCAAATGAGCAGCCTGCGCTGGCTGCAGGCGG
>DATCTE010000159.1:0-8687 GCA_036568085.1 Thiobacillus sp. | reverse complement strand
CGACGGGAAGGGGTTGCGGCGCTTCATGCCATCGCTGCTGCAGCCGGCGGTCGAACTGAATTGCCCGATCGTGCCGGCGGCTTTGCGCTACCGCACGCTGGACGGTGAATACAGCGCTGCGCCCGCCTACATCGACGACCTCAGCATGTGGCAAAGCCTGAAGCAGATCGTCAGCGAACCCGGCCTCATCGCCGAACTGCATTTCGGCGAGCCCATTCTGCCCAACGGTCACCGACGTGATCTGGCGGCGCAGGCGGAAGCCGCCACCGCCAGGCTTTTGGGTCTCAGGACTTCGGATGCCGCATCTGCGGGCACTGCACCGCAAACACCTGCCGGTCCTCCAGCCTGACGGCGGTCAGCCTGCCGCCCCACAGGCAGCCGGTATCCAGCGCGACCAGGTCCTTGCGGTTGATCAGCCCGAGCGTCGACCAGTGGCCGATGACGATCGTCGCCTCGGCGCTCCTGCGCCCCGGCACCTCGAACCACGGCAGCCAGCCAGCCGGCTGCGCGCCTGGCGCACACTTGTGGTGAAACTCCATCTCGCCCGCTGCCGAACAGTAACGCAGCCGGGTGAAGGCATTGACGATCACCCGCAGGCGCTCGATCCCCTGCAGGCCGTCATCCCAGGCGACCGGCGCATTGCCGTACATCTGCACGAAGAAATCGCGGTAGTGCGCGCCCCGCAGCGCCGCCTCGGCTTCCGCCGCCCGCTGCATCGTGTCGTCGACCGTCCAGTCCGGCAGCACGCCCGCGTGCACCATCAGAACATCGCCTTCGCGCCAGGCCAGTTTCTGCTGCCGCAGCCAGTGCAGCAGTTCGTCGCGATCCGGCGCATTCAGAACCTCGTCGAGCGTATCGCCCTTGTGCGCACGTCCGAAACCCTCGGCCAGCGCCAGCAGGTGCAGATCGTGGTTGCCGAGCACGCTGATTGCGGCGTCACCCAGTTTTTTGACGGTCCGCAGCACGGCCAGCGAATCCGGTCCGCGGTTGACCAGATCGCCGACAAGCCACAGCCGGTCGGCTGCCGGGTCGAATCGGATTTCATCCAGCAAACGCAGCAGGGACGTGTGACAACCCTGAAGATCGCCAATGGCATAGGTAGGCATATAAAATACGGTTTCGTGCTGTGTTGACCCGCATCATAGCGCTCCCGCCTGAACCTCTTGTGACGCCTGCGCCATGAAACCCCTGATCCGCCTGTTTTTCCGTACCCTGCGCCTCATTCTCGCCCCCTTCATGCTGGTGGGCTACTGGCTGACGCGCCCGAAGGGGGTCGTGCGTCCCGCTGCCACGCAAGAGGCCGTCGACGCGCGCACGCGCAGCCTGGCGCTGTATCACTACCCCACCTGCCCGTTCTGCCTGAAGACCCGGCGCACGATGCAGCGCCTGTCGCTCAAGATCGAGCTGCGCGATGCCCAGCATGACGCAACACATCGCGCAGCCCTGATCGCCGGCGGTGGCAAGCCGCAGGTGCCCTGCCTGCTGATCACCGACGCCAACGGCCAGCAAACCTGGCTGTACGAGTCGGACGCCATCAACGCCTTTCTGAACTCCGAATTCGGCGAAACAGCCGCGGCATGAGCCTGCTCGCCGCGCTGAATCCGCCGCAGCGCGAAGCGGCGAAGTACCTCGACGGCCCCTTGCTGGTGCTGGCGGGCGCCGGCTCAGGCAAGACGCGGGTCATCACCCACAAGATCGCCTACCTGATCGGCGAGTGCGGCTACAAGCCGGGTTCGATCGCGGCGATCACCTTCACCAACAAGGCCGCGCGCGAGATGCAGGAGCGTGCCGCCAAGCTCACCCAGGGCGTCAATACCAAGGGCCTGATCGTCACCACCTTCCACTCCATGGGCCTGCGGATGCTGCGCGAGGACGCGAAGTTCGCCGAGCTGAAGCCGGCGTTTTCCATCCTGGACTCCGCTGACGCCGCGGGCATCGTCTCGGAAATCCTCAAGACCACCGACAAGCAGGAGATCCGCCGGGCGGTGTCGCGCATCTCGCTGTGGAAGAACGAGCTGAAATCGCCCGCCGCCGCGCTGCAGACGGCCGAGGACGACAACGCGCGCGCCTACGCCAAGATTTACGACCGCTACGACGCCACCCTGCGCGCCTACCAGGCGGTCGATTTCGACGACCTCATCCGCCTGCCCGCCGAATTATTGGATACCCACGCCGAATTGCGCGAGAAATGGCAGAACCGCCTGCGCCACATCCTGGTCGACGAATACCAGGACACCAACGTCGCGCAGTATCGCCTGCTGCAGAAGCTCACCGGCGTGCGTGCGGCCTTCACCGCGGTCGGGGACGACGACCAGGCAATCTACGGCTGGCGCGGCGCCTCGGCCGACAACCTGCGGCAGCTGAACGAGGATTACCCGCATCTGCACGTGGTCAAGCTGGAGCAGAATTACCGCTCCTCGGTGCGCATCCTGAAGGCCGCCAACAGCCTCATCGCCAACAACCCCAAGCTGTTCGAGAAGCGCCTGTGGAGCGACCTCGGCCTGGGCGACGCCATTCAGGTGATGCCGACCAAGGACGACGAGCACGAGGCCGAGTCGGTGGTCATGCGGCTGTTGTCGCACAAGTTTCAGCACCGCACCGAATGGCGCGACTACGCCATCCTCTATCGCGGCAACTACCAGGCGCGCATCTTCGAACAGGCGCTGAGGAACGAGAAAGTGCCGTACCAGCTGTCCGGCGGCCAGTCGTTCTTCGACCGCGCCGAGATCAAGGACGTCATCGCCTACCTGCGGCTGATCGCCAACAGCGACGACGATCCCGCCTTCATCCGCGCCGTCACCACGCCGAAGCGCGGTATCGGCGCGGCGACGCTGGAAAAGCTCGGCCAGGTCGCCGCCACCCTGCACGTGAGCCTGTTCGAGGCGGTGTTCTCGGCGGCCGCAGCGTCCCAGATCGGCGAGCGCCAACTGGCGCCGCTGGTCGAGTTCTGCAACTTCATCAACCGCTTCGAGGAACGTGTGCCGCGCGAGCCGGCCGGCGAGTTGCTGAACGACCTGCTGAAAACGATCGACTACGAGGTGTATCTCTTCGACCAGGACGACCAGCGCGCGGCGCAGAACAAGTGGAACAACGTGCTCGAATTCGCCGCCTGGATCGCCAAGAAGGGTGAGGAGGACGACAAGGATCTGTTGCAGCTGACGCAGACCATCGCGCTGATCACCCTGCTGGAAGGCCGCGAGGAGGAAGAGCCCGACGCGGTGCGCCTGTCCACGCTACACGCCGCCAAGGGGCTGGAGTTCGGCCACGTGTTCCTGGTCGGCGTCGAGGAGAATATCCTGCCGCACCGCGACGCAGTGGACGAAGGCCGGCTGGAAGAGGAGCGCCGCCTGATGTACGTCGGCGTCACCCGCGCGAAGAAATCGCTCACACTGTCGTACTGTTCACGCCGCAAGCGCGCGCGGGAAACGGTCGCCTGCGACCCGTCGCGCTTCATCAACGAACTCGGCGACGACGTGCGCATGCCAGAAAAACCCTCCAGCGCCGATGCCAAGGCTAGCGGCAGCGACCGGCTGGCAGCGTTGAAGGCGATGTTGGGCTAATGGCTCGAGCCTAGATCAGGGAGTAAGTAAAGTACGCATATTGGCCATCCTTCCGGGGGGTGGTCTTTTTCTTTTTAGGGGCCTTTATAGACCCTGCATGGACTCTGCATTGAGCGCTGTGGCTCTGCATATGATCAGGTTAGGCTCCGGACACTCTTGCATCTCAACTTGTCGGAATTCCTTACATTTCAGAAGCGGATCTTGCCGATCCAGGAGTTTGTTCCCCGCCCCAGTCCCGTAACTCTATGTTCTATATGAGCCGCGTATATAAGAGTCGTGTTGCGGCGCGGTACTTGCTTTAGCCTTGCCGATGAAAAAAACAGCCAGTTGTGCAACTAGGTATTTCGGCATGACACAACAACAAAGGGGGAGGAAAATGAAAAAAATTACTATAGGTTTCAGCATATTGATAACGGTGTCCACCGCTCAGGCGACACCGTTTACGTTTACGACCCTTGATGACCCCAACGCACTTCAGGGCTACACGTATGCTATGGGAATCAACGACAGCGGACAGGTGGTGGGCTCCGGTTATAGTTCGGATTACACAGGTAATCATGGCTTCGTGTATAAGGGTGGCACCTTCACGACCTTCAAGGTTCCCGGCTCTGGCCACACACAGGCTTCCGGCATCAACAACCTTGGGCAGATAGCTGGAACCTATAGCTCTGGTGCCTCGGGCCAGCATGGTTTTGTGTACAACAGCGGTAACTATACGATTCTCAATAACCCCGGTGCATACGCCGGCTTCACGTTTGCCAGGGGAATCAACAACAGCGGGCAGGTCGTCGGTGATTACTATGACGGCACGGGTACAGGCCACCATGGATTCTGGTACAGCGACAGTACCTACGCGCCCCTTAATGACCCCAACGCAACTCTCTTCACATTGGCGAGAGGTATTAATAACCTCGGGCAAGTGGTGGGCACCTACGGGGATGCCACGAGTTCACATGGCTTCATGTATATCGGCGGCACCTACGTGACGCTTAATGACCCCAATGCGACCGATAGATCTATCGGCACACAGGCCGCCGACATTAACGACTTCGGGCAAGTGGTGGGCCATTACGGGGATGCCACGGGTATTCATGGATTTCTGTACGATGGTAATACTTACACGACCTTCAACCACCCCGATGCCACCGGCAATACTTATCTCACAGGGATAAATGGCAGAGGGCAGATAGTGGGATATTACTATGACGGCATAGGCGCCCATGGTTTCGTGGCATCGCCAGCGCCAGAACCAGGTGTGTTGTGGATTTTTGGTCTGGGGTTGCTCGGGCTGACAGTGGCTCGTCGGAAAACAGCTTAAGTTTTCCAACTAAACACACAATGGCCTCGCATTTGCCGGGCCTTGTATTGTCTGTATGAATTTCCGGAAGAGGCCTAAAGCCGCCGCCTCCTACCTCAACATTGGATGCCTGATACCGAAAAAATGGGACGCCGCAGCGTCCCATTTGATTTCAGCGTCCGAGTTCGGCAAACCGACGATCAGTTGACCTTCGGATCGAGTTCGCCCTTGTCGTAGCGCTTCTGCATTTCTTCCAGGTTGAAGACCTTCTTGATCTTGCTGGCCTGGCCAGCGGCGCCGAAGGCTTCGTAACGTGCCTTGCAGATGTCGCTCATGCCCTTGGTGGCTTCCTTGAGGAATTTGCGCGGGTCGAAGTTGGACTTGTTTTCGGCCAGGTGCTTGCGGATGGCGCCGGTGGAGGCCATGCGCAGGTCGGTGTCGATGTTGACCTTGCGCACGCCGTTCTTGATGCCTTCGACGATCTCTTCGACCGGTACGCCGTAGGTCTGGCCCATGTCGCCGCCGTAGCTGTTGATGATGGCGAGCCAGTCTTCCGGCACCGAGGAGGAACCGTGCATGACCAGGTGGACGTTGGGGATGCGGGCGTGGATTTCCTTCACGCGGTCGATGCGCAGCACCTTGCCGGTGGGCTTCTGGGTGAACTTGTAGGCGCCGTGCGAGGTACCGATCGCGATCGCCAGGGCGTCGACCTTGGTCTTGGTGACAAAGTCGGCGGCCTCGTCGGGATCGGTCAGCAGCATGGAGTGATCCAGCGTGCCTTCGGCGCCGTGGCCGTCTTCCTCACCCGCCTTGCCGGTTTCCAGCGAGCCCAGGCAGCCCAGTTCGCCTTCAACCGACACGCCGCAGGCGTGCGCCAGTTCGGACACCTTGCGCGTGGTCTCGACGTTGTATTCATAGCTGGCGGGCGTCTTGCCGTCTTCCTTCAGCGAGCCATCCATCATCACCGAGCTGAAGCCGGACTGGATGGAGCGGAAGCAGATGCTGGGGGACGCGCCGTGGTCCTGGTGCATGCAGATCGGGATCTGCGGATACATCTCGATCGCGGCGAGGATCAGGTGGCGCAGGAAAGGCTCGCCGGCGTAGGAACGCGCACCTGCGGAACCCTGCAGGATCACCGGGGAATCGACGGCGGCCGCGGCTTCCATGATGGCCTTGACCTGCTCCATGTTGTTGACGTTGAACGCGGGCAGGCCATAGCCGTTCTCGGCGGCATGGTCGAGCAGTTGACGAAGGGAAATCAGGGCCATTTACAGTCTCCTAGGTTAAAAATGTGCAGCAAGCAGTTTGTGGAATCAGGACTTTTTCGAATCGCCCACGCGGACGATCTTCATGGTGTTGGTGCCGCCCGACTGGCCGATCGGCTCACCGATGGTCAGCAGGATCAGGTCGCCATCGCGCACCGCGCCGCGCCGCCGCAATTCTTCTTCAGCTTCGGCCAGCAGCGCATCGCGCTCCTTGCTGGCGGTTTTCAGGTTGATGGGGTAAACGCCGCGGAAAAGAGTGACTTTTCTACGGGTTTCGACCTGAGGTGTCAAGGCATAGATCGGCACCCGGGTCGACAGCCGGCTCATCCACAGGCAGGTGTTGCCGGACTCGGTAAGCGCGGCGATCGCCTTGATGTTGAGATGCACCGAGGTGAATACGGCCGACATCGCGATCGCCTCGTCGGCGCGCAGGAAGCTGTGGTCGAGGCGCTCCTTGGTGAACACCGGCTCGGCTTCCTTTTCGGCCTCCAGGCAGACGCGGTCCATCGCCTGCACCGCCTCGACCGGGAACTGACCGGCCGCGGTTTCGGCCGACAGCATCACCGCATCGGTGCCGTCGAGCACCGCGTTGGCGACGTCGGAGACTTCGGCGCGGGTCGGGATCGGGCTGGTGATCATCGACTCCATCATCTGGGTGGCGGTGATGACGACCTTGTTGCGCTCGATCGCCATGCGGATCATGCGCTTCTGCAGTGCGGGCACCGCCGCGTCGCCGACTTCCACCCCGAGGTCGCCACGCGCCACCATGATGGCGTCGGACGCTTCGAGGATTTCTTCCAGGTGCTCGATGGCTTCGGTGCGCTCGATCTTGGCGACCAGCTGGCTCTTGCCGCCTGCCGCGCGCAGCAGTTCGCGCGCCAAGCGCATGTCAGCGCCTGAACGCGGGAACGACACCGCCAAGTAGTCCGCCTTCAGCGCGGCGGCAGTCTTGATGTCTTCGATGTCCTTCTCGGTCAGTGCCGAGGCCGACAGACCGCCGCCCTTGCGGTTGATGCCCTTGTTGTTGGACAGCACGCCGCCCTGCACCACCTTGCAGATGATTTCCGCGCCCTTGACCTCCTCGACCCAGAACTCGATGCGGCCGTCGTCCAGCAGCAGCGTCACGCCGCGCTTCACGTCATTCGGCAATTCCTTGTAATCAAGGCCGACACGGGTCTGGTCGCCCAGCGTGCAGGCGGCGTCGAGGATGAAGGTGTCGCCCTTGGCCAGGGTGATCTTGTTGTCCTTGAATTTGCCGATGCGGATCTTCGGGCCTTGCAGGTCGACCAGCACGCCGACCGCGCGGCCGCGCGTGCGCGCCAGCGAGCGCACCAGTTCGGCGCGGTCGATGTGGTCCTGCGCCGTGCCGTGGGAAAAGTTGAGACGCACCACGTCCAGGCCGGCTTCCATCATGCGATCCAGGGTTTTGGGATCGGAACAGGCGGGGCCGAGGGTGGCGACGATTTTGGTTCTGCGAATCATATGTGGGTGAGCAGTGAGCGGTGAGCAGCAAGCGGTACAGAAACAAAAAACGGTGAGCGTAGCCCGCTCACCGTTTACCGTATGCTTCTTAGCCTTTCGCGCGTTCCTCCAGAATCGCCACAGCGGGCAGGACCTTGCCTTCCAGGTATTCGAGGAAGGCGCCGCCGGCGGTGGAGATGTAGCTCACCTTGTCGTAGATGTCGTACTTCTGGATCGCGGCGATAGTGTCGCCGCCGCCGGCCAGGGTGAAGGCGTTGGTGTTGGCGATCGCCATGGCGATGGTCTTGGTGCCTTCGCCGAATTGGTCGAACTCGAACACGCCGACCGGGCCGTTCCACACCACGGTGCCGGCCTTCATGATGATGTCGGCGAGTTGCTGCGCGCTCTTCGGGCCGATGTCGAAGATCATGTCGTCGTCGGCCACGTCCTTGGCATCCTTCAGCACGGCGGGCTCGGCGGCGTCGAATTTCTTGCCGCACACCACGTCGACCGCGATCGGGATGGTCGCGCCGCGCGCGGTCATCTTCTCGATCAGCGCCTGCGCGGTGGGCACCAGGTCGTCCTCGCACAGCGACTTGCCGACATTGTGGCCGGTGGCCTTGAGGAAAGTGTTGGCGATGCCGCCGCCGACCACCAACTGCTCGCATTTCTCGGCCAAGGCTTCCAGCACGGTCAGCTTGGTGGAGACCTTGGAGCCGCCGACGATGGCGACCATCGGGCGCGCGGGGTTGGCCAGCGCCTTGTCGAGCGCGTCGAGTTCTTCGGTCAGCAGGATGCCGGCCGCAGCGGTCGGTGCAAACTTGGCGATGCCGTGGGTCGAGGCTTCGGCGCGGTGCGCGGTGCCGAAGGCGTCCATCACGAACACGTCGCACAGGGCGGCGTACTTCTTCGCGGTGTCGTCGACGTTCTTCTTCTCGCCCTTGTTGACGCGGCAGTTTTCCAGCACCACCAGTTCGCCGTCGGCGACGTCGAAGCCGCCCTCGGTCCACTCGCGGATCAGGCGGATGTTCTTGCCGAGCTTCTGCGCGATGACGTCGACCACGGGCTTCAGCGAATCGTCTTCCTTGAACTCGCCTTCGGTGG
>DATCTE010000158.1:0-2989 GCA_036568085.1 Thiobacillus sp. | reverse complement strand
CAGCCAGCGCCGGTCGAACCTGCCAAACCGCTAGCCAAGCCTGCACCCGCACACGAAGCGGCCAAACCTTCGCCGGTCGAGCGGGCCAAACCTGAACCGGTCAAGCCTGAGCCTGTCAAACCTGAGTCCACCCGGCCGATGCCCAAACCGCAGCCGGCCGAACATGCTGCCACGCCTGCCTCCCAGGCCAAGCCTGCGGTAGCCAGCGAAGCGTTTGTGGTGCAGCTGGCCGCCCTGTCGGATAGCACCAAGGCCCGCGAACTCAAGGCCCGCGCGGCGCTGGCCGGCTTGCCGGCCTACACCGACACGGTCGGCAGCCTGACCCGCGTGCGCGTGGGGCCCTATTCCACGCGTGAAGCCGCGGTGACGGCGGCGGTGAAACTGGCCGAGCATGGCATGACCGGGCAGGTGCTCGCCAAGTGAGCATGCTCGATCTCATCGTGCTGCTGGTGCTGGTCCTGACGGTGGTGCGCGGCCTGATGCGCGGCATGGTCGACACGCTGTTTTCACTGGCCGCCTGGATTCTGGCGTTCGTTCTGGGAAAATGGGGCGCGTTGGTGGTGGCGCCGCTGTTGCCGATCGGGATCGAGAGCCCGAGCATTCGCTACTTCGCCGGTTTCGCGGTGGTTTTTCTGGTGGTGCTGATCAGCGTGCTGTTGCTGGGACATGCCCTGGCAACACTGGTCAAGGCAGTGGGACTAGGCGGTGCCGACAGGGTGCTGGGTGGGGTGCTGGGACTAGCCAAGGGCCTGGTGATTCTGATCGGGCTGACACTGGCGGCCGGACTGACCTCGCTGCCGCGTACCGACTTCTGGAAGCAGGCCAGGGTGTCGGGCAGCCTGCAGGCGATGGCGCAGCGTGCCTTGCCGCTGGTGCCGGCCGACGTGGCGAAATACATTCGTTTCGAATAACTTTATGGATGGGTGCACGGTATGTGCGGGGTAATCGGAGTCGTTTCCAATTCGGCGGCCAATCAGCTTTTGTATGACGGGCTGATGGTGTTGCAGCATCGCGGCCAGGACGCGGCGGGCATCGTGACGGCGGAGGAAAGCCGCTTCCATATGCACAAGGGGCAGGGGCTGGCACGCGACGTGTTCCGTACCCGCGACATGCGCAACCTGCTGGGCGACATGGGCGTGGCACACGTACGCTATCCCACCGCCGGCAGTGCGTCGTCGTCGGCCGAATCGCAGCCGTTCTACGTGAACTCGCCCTACGGCATCGTGCTGGGACACAACGGCAACCTCACCAACACCGACGAGCTGAAGGAGTCGCTGTTCCGCGCCGACCTGCGCCACGTCAACACCAATTCGGATTCCGAGGTGCTGTTGAACGTGCTGGCACATGAACTCCAGGTGCGCGCCGCCGGGCGTCAGCTCAATCTGGACACGATCTTCGGCGCGGTGTCAGGTGTGCATGCGCGCTGCAAGGGTGCCTATGCGGTGACGGCCTTCATCGCCGGCCATGGCCTGCTGGCTTTCCGCGACCCGTACGGCATCCGGCCGCTGGTGATCGGCGTCAACGAACAGGTTACGCCGCATGAATACATCGTCGCGTCGGAGAGCGTGGCGATCGATACGCTGGGCTTCCGTCTGCTGCGCGACGTGGCGCCGGGCGAAGCGGTGTTCATCGACTACGAGCGCAAGCTGCACAGCCGCCAGTGCAGCGACAAGGCCGTGCTCAACCCCTGCATCTTCGAATACGTCTATCTCGCCCGTCCCGACTCGGTGATGGACGGCGTCTCGGTCTACAGCACGCGGCTCGCCATGGGCGTGTCGCTGGCCGAAAAGATCAAGCGTGAGTTTTCTCACCTGAAGATCGACGTGGTGATCCCGATCCCCGACACCAGCCGTCCTTCCGCGCTGCAGCTGGCGAACCACCTCAACGTGCCGTATCGCGAAGGCTTCATCAAGAATCGCTACATCGGCCGTACCTTCATCATGCCGGGGCAGGCGCTGCGCAAGAAATCGGTGCGGCAGAAGCTCAATGCCATCGCCGAGGAGTTCAAGGGCCGCAACGTGCTGCTGGTCGATGACTCCATCGTGCGCGGCACCACCAGCCGCGAGATCGTGCAGATGGCGCGCGATGCCGGCGCAGCGAACGTGTATTTCGCCTCGGCCTCGCCGCCGGTGCGCTTCTCCAACGTCTACGGCATCGACATGCCGACGCGCAACGAGCTGATTGCAAATGGCCGCACCGACGATGAGATTGCGCGCGAGATCGGCTGTGATGCGCTGATCTACCAGGATCTCGACGCCATGGTGGAGGTGGTGCGCTCGGGCAATCCGGCGATTCAGGACTTCGATACCTCGTGCTTCGACGGCCGCTATATCACTGGCGACGTGACGCCGGCGTACCTGAATTACGTCGAGGCCGTGCGCAACGGCGAAACCCCCCCACCGTCGGCGCTTTCCACCCAGCAACTTGACCTCAATCTGGCGGCGAATAACGGTTGACCGTGTCTGGCGTCGGGCGTAAATTGTCCTTGGCGCCGATTTGAACCTCAGCTTGCGGGCGCTTGATAAATTCGGCTAAAGCGTGCAGGGGAACCCCGAACCGCGCATGCCGTTCGGGGTTTTTTATTTTTGGGATCAGACATGGACAACGACGAATACGACATTGAGACGCTGGCCGTGCGTGCCGGCACGGTGCGCAGCCAGTTCAAAGAACACTCGGAGGCGATATTCCTCACCTCGAGCTTCATGTTCGGCAGCGCTGCGGAAGCGGCGGCACGTTTCAAGGGCGAACAGCCCGGGCCCATCTACGCGCGTTTCGCCAATCCTACCGTCAGCATGATGGAGGCGCGGCTCGCCGCGCTGGAAGGGGCCGAGCGCTGCGTGGCATTTTCTTCCGGCATGGCGTCGATCCTGGCGACGGTGATGGGACTGATGAAGGCGGGCGAGCATGTCGTCGCGTCGCGCTCGATTTTCGGCTCGACGGTGCAGCTGTTCTCCAACATCCTCGGGCGTTTCGGCGTCGAGACGACCTA
>DATCTE010000157.1:0-5800 GCA_036568085.1 Thiobacillus sp. | reverse complement strand
ACCAGGATCATGCCGTAGGGCTTGGCCAGGGCGTCCAGATACAGCTGCTTCTGGTCGTCCTCGTAGCCCAGCTTGTCGATGCCCAGCTTGGCCGCGCTGCCGTCGAGCAGTCGCAGCACCACCTTTTCACCAAACAGGGTGGGGTAGGTGGAGACGCGGAAGTCCATCTGCCGGGTCTTGGAGATGTTGAGCTTGATGCGGCCGTCCTGCGGGAGACGGCGTTCGGCGATGTCCAGCGAGGCCATCACCTTCAGGCGCGCAGAGATGCGGGGGTGGAGCTTGACGGGCGCCTTGGCCACCGTGCGCAGGATGCCGTCCATGCGCAGCCGCACCCGGAACTCGTTCTCGTAGGGCTCGAAATGGATGTCCGAAGCGCCGCGCTTGATCGAATCGAGCAGGACCTTGTTGACGAAACGCACCACCGGGGTGTCGTCGCTGCCCTTGCTGTCGGCCATGTTGTCGGCCGCATCTTCCTCGCCCGAGGAGGTCTCGAGGTTCTCGAGACCTTCGGCGTCGTCCATGCCGTCGCCCATCGAGTCGCTGGCGGTCAGCGCCTGCTCGATGGTCTTCCGGAGACGGTCCTCGTCGACAAGGATCGGTTCAACGGTCAGGTTGGCGGCGAATTTGATTTCGTCGAGCGCGCGGGTGTTGGTGGGGTCGGCGATGCCCACGAAGAGCCGGTTGCCCCGCTTGTACAGGGGAAGCACCTGGTGCTTGGTGATCAGTTCCTCGCTGACCAGCTTGGTCGCCGCCTGGTTGAGGTCCAGGGCCGAGGCATCGAACAGCGGCATGCCGAACTCGACGGCCTGGGCGCCGGCGATGCCGGCGGCCGTCACCAGCTTCTTTTCCAGCAGATAAACGTGGACCGGGCGCTTTTGCTTGGACGCTTCGTCCAGGGCCTTGCGGGCGTCGGCTTCGCTGAGCACGCCGTCCAGCACAAGGCGACGGGCGATGCCCGTAATGCCCACCAGGTTGGCCGTCGCCGCGGAATTCATGCAGAGCTTGCCCCTATGGTCCGTTAACCCCCCCGTTAACACGCTTTAACATAGCCCAAGCGGCCACGGATGGGAATGCCGCGCGAGGGACAGCGCAGAGGATGCACGGAAGACGGGCGCGGCGCAAAAAAGAAGGCCCCGCCGAAGCGGGGCTTTCCGGGTGCAGCTGTCGACCGACCGCGATTAGCGGCAGGCGGACGGACGGTACTTGGCGTCGACCGTCGAGGCCGTGCAGGCCCACGAGGTGGAACCGACGTTGAAGGTCGGCTGGAACACCAGGGTCTTGCCGGCGATCGCCTTGTTGGCCTTGTTGCCGAAGGTCGCGGTCACCTTGCCGTTCGCGATACCCACGCCGGTCACGTAGGTGCCGGTGACGGTGTTCGCGGCCGGGGCGCCGGCCGCGGCTTCGTTCACCGGGGCAAGGCCGTAGTTGGCGTAGTACTCGGACACAGCGGTCTTGGCGCCAGCGGCCAGCGAAGCACCTTCGGAGACCTGCGAGCGGATCAGGTAGTCCTGGTAGGCCGGGATGGCGATGGCAGCCAGGATGGCGATGATGGCGACGACGATCATCAGTTCGATGAGCGTGAAGCCTTTCTGGATGGTCTTGGTCATGATTTATCCCTCTAGATGGATGGAAATACCCCTAACCCATACCCCGGTGACGAACTTCCGTTCCCTGGGTGCCGATCGCCGGCGCATGGGCCGTTTACTGCAAAGCATGATGCGTGCCAAGGATCTGTATGCCCCTCCCCGTCATCCTGCCGCGCACCCGGAGAATACGCGATTCGGCCGGATCTGCGGCCAGGCGGTCAAAAACTTCGACCCACGTCACATACTGACGTTCTGCGTCAGTTTCTGTCGCCATCACCGGCAGAGCGGCGGGCGGTAGAGGTCGTCCACCGATCCCGCCTGGCAAGTCCAGCTGATGGAGCCGGCGCCCACCGCCGGTTGCAGGACGATCGTGCGGCCGCTGAGCGCGGAATTGGCCTGGTTGCCGTAGGTCACTGTGATGTCGCCATCGACGACGGCGACCTGGCTCACGTAACGGCCGGTGATCTGGTTGGGCAGGGCCAGGCTCGCGACGGCATTGGTCGCCGGCACGCCACCGCGCGCCAGCATGTACTCCGCAACGGAAACCTTCGCGCCGGAGGCGAGCGTGAGCCCCTCGGATACCTGGGCGCGGATCAGGTAGTTCTGGTAGGCCGGGATGGCGATGGCCGCGAGGATCGCGATGATCGCGACCACGATCATCAACTCGATGAGGGTGAATCCCTCCTGGGCCCTCCTGGGGCGGCGCCACTTCGGCATGGTGAACTCCCTTCCTAAATCAATGGCACTTGGATAGGCTGCAAGAATCGTACCGGCAGGCCCCCGCGGGGTTGGGGACCGTCGATGAAGGGATCAACGGGAGAATCGGAATGAGAAGGCCGTGGTTCGGTCCGGTGTTGTTGCTGCTGTTCGTCGCCTCGGGATTCGCCGGGCTGGTCTACCAGTCGATCTGGTCCCATTACCTGGGCCTGACCCTGGGCCACGCCGCCTATGCGCAGACCCTGGTGCTGGCGATCTTCATGGGCGGCATGGCGCTGGGTGCCTGGGGCGTCAGCCGCTACAGCGGACGCATCAGCGACCTGATCATGGGCTATGCCGTGATCGAACTGGTCATCGGCCTGCTCGGCCTCGTGTTCCATCCCGTGTTCGAGGCTTACCTGGGCTTCTCGCACGGAACCGTGCTTCCCGCCATGGGTTCGCCGGCGCTGGCCCAGACCTACCAGTGGCTCTCCGCGGCCCTGCTGATCACGCCCCAGAGCATCCTGCTGGGAGCCACCTTCCCCCTGATGAGTTCAGGCTACCTGCGCGCGGCACCGGCTGAAGACGGACGCGTGCTGGGCGGACTGTATTTCACCAACAGCCTCGGCGCCGCCGCCGGCGCGCTGGGCGCCACTTTCCTCCTGCTTCCGGCGGTCGGCATGCCCGGCACCGTCCTCACGGCCGCGATCATCAACATCCTGGTGGCGATCGGCGCTTGGGCCGTCGCGCGACGGATGCGCGACGCGGGTCTGCTGGGCGTCGCGAAGCCCGAGCTGGCGCCAGCGACGGTGGCCAAGGCCGGCGAGCCACCGACCGAGGCCGATGGGGTGCGTCACCTGGCGCGGGTGATGCTGGTTGCCACCTTCATTTCCGGCGCCGCGTCCTTCGTCTACGAGATCGGCTGGGTGCGCATGCTCAACCAGGCCTTGGGCACGACGATCCACAGCTTCGAACTCATGCTCGCCGCCTTCATCCTGGGCCTTGCCTTCGGTGGCCTCTGGATCCGGCGCCGCAGCGGCAACATCGGCGACGCCGTCAGGTACGCCGGTTATGTCCAGGTCTTCATGGGTGTCGCCGCGCTGCTCTCGATCCCCGTGTTCGCCCAGAGCTTCAGTTGGGTCAGCTGGCTCATGGCCGCCCTGGCCCGGACCGACGGCGGCTACACGCTCTTCAGCCTGGGCAGCGCCACGATCGCGCTGCTGGTGATGTTCCCGGCTGCGTTCTTCGCCGGCATGACCCTGCCGCTCTTCACCATGGCCCTGCTGCGTGCGGGGGCAGGCGAGTCGAGCATCGGCCGGATCTATGCCGCCAACACCCTGGGCGCCATCGCCGGTGTCGCGATCGCCGTGCACCTGCTTATTCCCCTGCTCGGCGTCCGCCTGGCCGTCACCTTGGCGGCCCTGGTCGATGCCTTGCTGGGCCTCTACCTGCTGCGCATCATCAGCCCGGCCCGCCTGACGGCAGGCGTGGCCGTTGCCGGCCTGCTCGTCGCGGCCAGTTCGGCGGTGAGCATCACCTATGGTCGACCTGACCCCCGGGCACAGGCTTCAGGTGTGTTCCGCACCGGCGAAGTCGCCAACTACCAGGCTGAAGTCCGCTACCTCAAGGACGGAAAGACGGCGACCATTTCCGTCAGCTCGCAAGGCTCCACCCATTCGATCGCGACGAACGGCAAGCCGGACGCGTCACTCACGCCGCTGCGTGAGGCGCCGACGAACGACGAGATCACCATGATCATGGCAGGCGTCCTGCCGTTGGCGCTGCACCCCGAGCCGGAGCGCATCGCGATCATCGGCTGGGGGTCCGGCCTCACGACCCATACGGTGCTTGGCAGTCCCGTGCCGCAGGTCGTGGACAACATCGAGATCGAGAGGGCGATGCACGAAGGCGCACGCCTGTTCGGCGAGCGCGTCGAGCGCGCTTACGAGGACCCCAGGTCGAAACTGCACGTGGAGGATGCGCGCACGTTCTTCGCAACCGGGGCGCGGAGCTACGACGTCATTGTGTCCGAGCCCTCCAATCCGTGGGTGAGTGGCGTCGCGACCCTGTTCACCAAGGAGTTCTACGCCTTCCTGGACAAGCACCTGGAGGACGATGGCATCCTCATCCAGTGGCTGCAGAGCTACGAGATCGACGACGCCCTCGTTGCCACGATGCTGGCGGCCCTGATTGAGCAGTTCCCCGAGTCCGAGATCTACCTGACCAACCACGCCGACCTGCTCATCGTCGCGCGGAAAGGGACGGTCGCGCCCGTCTCGTCGGCGGCCTGGCAAGAGGAAGTACTGAGGCAGGAGATGATCCGCGTCGGACTGGGGTCGCCCGAGGAGCTTGGCTTCCGCCGCATTGGCGGCCCGGAGGTGATCGCCAACTTCGTCCGCCTGATGGGGGCACCGCCCTATTCCGATTTCTTCCCCAAGGTGTCGCTGGAAGGGCCGCGGACCCGGTTCACCAACCGCACCTCCTCCATGCTCCAGGCCCTGGTGATGAACGGCTTGCCGGTCCTGGACGTGCTTGATTGCCGCACCACGCCTGCACAGAAATCGACCATCTCCAAGGCGCAGTCCAGCGTGTTCGCCGAGATCTACCACGAAGCCTGGGACATTGCGGAAAGCCTCAGGAACGGCCGGGTAAGTGACAGCCTCGCCGCAGGCAACCTCGCGCGCGCCGAGTCCGTGCAGACCCTGCTTTCCCTGTCGACGGCGCAGGAAGAGGAACTTCCCCTGGACCTCTGGACCTATGCCTTGGGCGTAGTGGCTGGCGGCAGCCTGGGCGCGCTGCCAGCGGAGGCCCAGGAAGGGCTGTGGAAGGACCCGCAGTGGGCGGGGGAATCCGTCCGGACGCATCCCGTTGCAAGCGTGTTGCTTGCCCCCTATGCGGCCGCGGCGGAGCGCGATCCCAAGGCGATGCTCGAGACGTCGCTGGCCGCGCTGGCGTTGGAGGACCGGCGCATCCATCCGGTGGTGCGGGAACAGATCCTGGTGATCGCGATGCTCGGTTCCCTGGGCGTGGGCGAGGGGTCCGCGCTGCCGGACCTGGAAGCCCGCTTCGGTGACGTGGAACGAACCGCCGGATACCTCGCCCAGGTGCGCGCCTACCTGTTGGCGTGGGCGGACGGTGGTGTTCCCACTTGCCTGCGACCGCACGTGTCCGCGCAGGAGGCGGTTCCCGCTGAAGAGACCGCCTCAATCGTTGGCGGGTGAGTCCCCCGCCATGCGCGCAAGGGCCTGGTCGGCGTAGGGTCGCAGGCCGGGCTCGGTGCGGGCATCTTCGATGAGGTGCAAGTAAACGGCGCCGGCCTCTTCGTAACGCCCGAGTTTCGCCAGCAGTTCACCCACGCGCAGCCGGTAGTCAGGCAGGGGCGACAGTTGCAGGGCCAGCGTCGTGGACACCAGGGCGGCATCGAGCTGCCCGAGCTGTTCCAGGGCCAGGCTGCGGTTGTGCAGGACCTCGTGGCGGACGCGCCGTTACAGGGCGCGGTCGTAGAATTCGAGGGCCTG
>DATCTE010000156.1:0-11103 GCA_036568085.1 Thiobacillus sp. | reverse complement strand
GGTGTCCAGGCTCCTGGGAAAGCTCGATGCCATCCGCCAGCGGATGGCGGGAAGGCTGGCGGCCTGCGCCGCGCCCAGCGGCAGCATGGCCGCCGCGCCGGCGCCGGTCAGAAAGTCTCGTCTTTGCATGATTACACTCTGGTTTTGGCCGATTATACGAGGCGCAAGGGCAAAGCGCCGCGTACTAACCCGGAAACGGCAGTTGACCGCTCACTGCCCTCGCAAGGTCACATGGAAACTGATTATTCCCCTCCGATGATGCCCACCAAGTGCATGGTTCGCTACGCGCCTGATTGCACAACTGGCACACCGCCTGGCGGCGTTGCTCCTCCTTGCATGGGATAGCCATGCCGCGTCGTCGCGCCTTGCCAGCCAATGCGCCAGCCGCATACTCAGGCGCGTTCAACCACCGTTTCCGGGTTAAAATCCGCCCTTTCCCAGCCCTGCCTCTTTGCCATGTTCAACCGCCAAGACACCCTCGCCAAGACCGACCCCGACCTGTGGGCAGCCATCCAGCAGGAAGACCGCCGCCAGCAGGACCACATCGAACTGATCGCGTCGGAAAACTACACCAGCCCGGCGGTGATGCAGGCGCAGGGCTCGCAGCTGACCAACAAGTACGCCGAGGGCTACCCCGGCAAGCGCTACTACGGCGGCTGCGAATACGTCGACATCGTCGAGCAGCTGGCGATCGACCGCGTGAAGGCGCTGTTCGGCGCCGAGGCCGCCAACGTCCAGCCCAACTCCGGTTCGCAGGCCAACCAGGCGGTGTTCATGGCTTTCCTGAAGCCCGGCGACACCATCATGGGCATGAGCCTGGCCGAAGGCGGCCACCTCACCCACGGCATGGCACTCAACATGTCGGGCAAGTGGTTCAACGTGGTGGCCTACGGTCTCAACGAGAAGGAAGAAATCGACTACGAGAAGATGGAAGCGCTGGCGCGCGAACACAAGCCGAAGCTGATCATCGCCGGCGCCTCGGCCTACGCGCTGCGCATCGATTTCGAGCGCTTCGCCAAGATCGCCAAGGAAATCGGCGCGATCTTCATGGTCGACATGGCGCACTACGCGGGCCTCATCGCCGCCGGCGTCTACCCGAACCCGGTGCCGCACGCCGACGTCGTGACCTCGACCACCCACAAGACCCTGCGCGGCCCGCGCGGCGGCATCATCCTGATGAAGGCCGAGCACGAGAAGGCGATCAACTCGGCGATCTTCCCCGGCCTGCAGGGCGGCCCGTTGATGCACGTCATCGCCGGCAAGGCAGTGGCGTTCAAGGAAGCGGCGACCAAGGAATTCAAGCACTACCAGGAACAGGTGATCGACAATGCGCTGGTGATGTGCAAGGTGCTGGTCGAGCGCGGCCTGCGCATCATCTCCGGCCGCACGGAGAGCCACGTCTTCCTGGTCGACCTGCGCAGCAAGAACCTCACCGGCAAGGAAGCCGAAGCCCTGCTCGGCCGCGCCCACATCACGGTCAACAAGAATTCCATCCCCAACGACCCGCAGAAGCCCTTCGTCACCAGCGGCATCCGCATCGGCACCCCGGCGATGACCACGCGCGGCTTCACCGAACTCGAAGCTGAACAGCTCGCCCACCTGATCGCCGACGTCCTCGACGCGCCGACCGACGAGGCCGTGATCGCGCGGGTGAAGGGCGAAGTGGCGAAGCTGACGGCGAAGTTTCCGGTGTATGGCTGAGAGGATCTAGGGGCTAGGAAATAGGGGCTAGGGGATGTTGCTTTGCGCCTTTTTCAACAAAAGCGCGGCCGCAGGCCGCTCCCCCCCTAAATCCTAATTCCTAGATCCCAGCCCCTAAAAAGATGAAGTGTCCCTTCTGCGGCTCCCTCGATACCCAGGTCATCGACTCCCGCGTCAATGAGGCGGGCGACGCGATTCGCCGGCGCCGCCGCTGCGCCGCGTGCGACAAGCGCTTCACCACCTGGGAGACCGCCGAGCTGCGCCCGCCGCAGATCGTCAAGACCAACGGCACGCGCGAGGACTTTTCCGAAACCAAGCTGCGCGAAGGCTTTCGCCGCGCGCTGCACAAGCGCCCGGTGTCGACCGAGCTGGTCGACGCCGCAGTCGACCGCATCCGCCAGCGCCTGCTGACGCTGGGCGAACGCGAAGTGCCCGCGCGCCAGATCGGCGAGCTGGTGATGAACGAGCTGAAGAAGCTCGACAAGATCGCCTACATCCGCTTTGCCTCGGTGTACAAGAGTTTCCAGGACCCGGACGATTTCCGCGAGATGCTGCAGGACCTGGAACGCACGCCGCCCCCGGACGTGGACGACCTCTTCGAGTAGGCCGCCGTGCGCGCCGACCGCTACTCCGCCGCCGATCACCTGCACATGGCACACGCGCTGCAACTCGCCGCGCGCGGCCTCAACACCACCAGCCCCAATCCGCGCGTCGGCTGCGTCATCGTCAGGGACGGACGCGTCGTCGGCGAAGGCTGGCATGAACGCGCCGGCACGCCGCACGCCGAAGTCCATGCGCTGAACGCCGCGGGCGAGGCGGCACGCGGCGCCACCGTCTACGTCACGCTCGAACCCTGCTCGCACCACGGCCGCACCCCGCCCTGCGCCGAAGCGCTGATCGAGGCGGGCGTGGCCCGCGTGGTGGCGGCGATGAGCGACCCCAATCCGCTGGTCGCGGGCGGCGGCATTTCGATGCTGACGCTGGCCGGCATCCAGGCCGAAGTCGGGCTGATGGAGGCCGAGGCGCGCGCGCTCAATCCCGGATTCATCTCGCGCATGACGCGGCAGCGTCCGTGGGTGCGCCTGAAAACGGCCAGCACGCTGGACGGCAAGACCGCGCTCGCCAACGGCGCGTCGCAGTGGATCACCGGCGAGGCCGCACGCGCCGATGTGCAGCGCCTGCGCGCACGCGCCTGCGCCATCCTCACCGGCAGCGGCACCGTGCTCGCCGACAACCCGCGCATGAATGTGCGCGACATCGACATCGGCCGCCAGCCGCTCCGGGTCGTCGTCGACTCCGCCTTGCGCACGCCAGTGGATGCGGCAATCCTGCCCGCGCTGATCATCTGTCACCACGCCGATCCGGACAGGCGTGCGGCGCTCGAACAGGCCGGCGCCGAAGTGGTCGAACTGCCGGGAGCAGCAGGCCGCGTCGACCTGGCTGCGCTGCTCACGCTGCTGACACAACGCGGCGTCAACGAACTGCACGTCGAAGCCGGCGCCGCGCTCAACGGGGCGCTGATCGCCGCCGGGCTGGTCGACGAATGGGTGGCCTACATGGCGCCGATGGCGGTGGGCGACGGCGCGCGCGGGCTGTTCGCGCACCCGGCGCTCACCTCGCTGGCCGACGCCGCCCGCTTCAAACTGGTCGATGTGCGGCAGATCGGCAGCGACCTGCGCCTGACGCTGCTGCCGGCATGAGCACATTCAAGGATCATTTCTCGTCGGCGTCCGACCGCTACGCCGCCTATCGCCCGGACTATCCCGCTCCGCTTTTTGCCTGGCTCGCCGGCCGATGCGCGGAACACGATATCGCATGGGACTGCGCCACCGGCAGTGGCCAGGCCGCGCTGGGTCTGGCGCCGCATTTCCGGCAGGTCGTTGCCACCGACGCCGCCGCCGAGCAGATCCGTCACGCTGCCTTCCATCCAGCGATCGACTTTCGGGTAGCCCCCGCCGAAGCCAGCGGCCTCGCCGATCGCAGTATCGATCTCGTCACCGTCGCGCAGGCGGCGCACTGGTTCGACCTGCCGCGCTTTTACGCCGAGGTCACGCGTGTGCTGAAACCCGCTGGCGTCCTCGCCCTGTGGGGCTACGGCCGCATGGTGCTGCCGGGGGAAATGGACGCGCCGTTCCAGCGCTTCTATGCCGAAACGGTCGGCCCCAACTGGCCGCCCGAGCGCGCGCTGATCGACGACGCTTATCGCAGCCTGGAATTCCCGTTCACGGAAATCCAGGCGCCCGCCTTTCATATCGAAGTTGCGTGGAACCTGCCGCGACTGATCGCGTATCTCTCCACCTGGTCAGCGGTGAAGCGCTACCAGGCTGCGAAAGGGCAGGATCCGCTGCCGGCGCTGATGGCCAAACTCGATCCCCTGTGGGGCGATGCGGACACGGCGAAGACATTGCAGTGGCCGCTTTTCCTGCGCGTCGGCGGGCGCTAGGCCCGCACCAGGAAATCCTCGAACAACCCGGCCAGACCTTCGCCCACCGCCTGCAAGGGATGGTCGCGTTCGGTGTTCCAGCACAAGCCTTTATCCCGGCACCCCTGACTACGGAAAGCCTGGATGACGTAATGCTTCACGCCGCGCGCGGCAAGCTCGCGCGCCATGTCTGCCAGGTCTGAATCGCTCAGCAGTGCAGGATGCACGGTCGTGCGGATTTCATGGTCCACGCCGGACGCCAGGACCTGCTGCAAGCCGGCCAGTGCGCGCGCCCCGCTGCCGGCCGCGCCGGTGATGCGCGGATACGCTGCAAACGGCGCCTTCACGTCCATCCCCACCCAGTCGACCAGCGGCAGCACTGCCGCCAGTTTTTCCGGGTACATGCCGCCGGTGTGCAAACCGATCCTGAATCCGAGCGCACGCACCTCGCGCATCGCATCGGCCAGGCTTGCCTGCAGCGTCGGCTCGCCGCCGGAAAACACCACGCCGTCGAGCAAGCCCTGGCGGCGGTGCAGGAAGGCCAGTATCGCCTGCCAGGTGATTTCGTGTTCACCGCGCGCAGAAATGAGGTCGGGATTATGGCAATAGCGGCAACGCCAGGGGCAGCCCTGGCAGAACACCACCGCAGCCAGCATGCCGGGCCAGTCGGTGGTGGACAGCGGCGTGAAGCCGCCGACACGCAGCACGGTCATTCCATCCTGCAGCGGCTTTCGACGAAGAAGCGCCGCTCGCGATGCTCGCTCTTCTTGCCCTTGTTGAAGCTCGTCACCGGGCGGTGGTAACCCATCACCCGGGTCCACACTTCGCAGCGGGTGCGTTCCTCGTCCTTCAGAACAGTCGCATTCAGGTCCTGGCTCGGAACGGTCATGTGATTCATTTCACTCTCCTCGGTTAAGCAACAACAGCGCGTTTGCGCGACAGGGCTTCCTCGTCGCACGCAGGACAGAACTCGTGCTCGCCGGCGAGGTAGCCGTGTTTGGGGCAGATGGAAAAAGTCGGCGTGATGGTGATATACGGCAGGCGGAAGCGTTCCAGCGACCGGCGCACCAGCTTCTTGCATGCCTCGGCTGACGAGATGTGCTCCGACATGTAGAGATGCAGCACGGTGCCGCCGGTGTACTTGCGCTGCAGATCGTCCTGCCGCTCCAGCGCTTCGAAGGCGTCATCGGTGAACCCCACCGGAAGCTGCGACGAGTTGGTGTAATACGGCGCGTCCTCGGTGCCCGCCTGCAGGATGTCCGGGTAGCGCCTGGCATCCTCCTTGGCAAAGCGGTAAGTGGTGCCCTCGGCCGGCGTGGCCTCGAGGTTGTACATGTGGCCGGTCTCTTCCTGGAACGCCGCGATGCGGCCACGGATGTGGTCGAGCAGGCGCACCGCGAAATCGTGTCCCCATTCAGTCGTGATGTCGTGTGCGTCCGCGCTGAAGTTGCGGATCATCTCGTTGACGCCGTTCACGCCGATGGTCGAGAAGTGATTGCGCAAGGTACCGAGATAACGCTTGGTATAGGGGAACAGACCGTTATCCATCAGGCGCTGGATTTCCTTGCGCTTGATCTCGAGTCCATTGCGCGCCATGTCGAGCAGTGCGTCGAGGCGGCGCAGCAGTGCGGCTTCGTCGCCCTGGTATTCGTAGCCCAGCCGCGCGCAGTTGACCGTCACCACGCCCACGCTGCCGGTCTGCTCGGCCGAGCCGAACAGGCCATTGCCGCGCTTCAATAATTCCCTGAGGTCGAGCTGCAGCCGGCAGCACATCGAGCGGATGTGGTTGGGCTTCATCTCGGAATTGATGAAGTTCTGGAAATAGGGAAGGCCGTAGCGCGCGGTCATGGCGAACAGGCGCTCGGCGTTCTCCGACTCCCAGGGGAAATCGGGCGTCATGTTATAGGTCGGGATCGGGAAGGTGAACACCCGGCCCTTGGCGTCGCCCGTCGTCATCACCTCGATGTAGGCGCGGTTGATCATGTCCATCTCGGCCTGCAGCTCGCCGTAGCTGAACGGCATCTCCTCCCCGGCGATGACCGGGATCTGCTCGCGCAGATCCTCGGGGCAGGTCCAGTCGAAGGTGAGGTTGGTGAACGGCGTCTGCGTGCCCCAGCGCGAGGGCACGTTGAGGTTGTAGATCAGTTCCTGGATGCACTGGCGCACCTGATCGTAGGTCATCGCGTCCTTGCGGATGAAGGGTGCCATGTAGGTGTCGAACGACGAGAAGGCCTGCGCGCCGGCCCATTCGTTCTGCAGCGTGCCGAGGAAATTGACGATCTGGCCGACTGCGGAGGACATGTGCCTGGGCGGCCCCGCCTCAACCTTGCCCGGCACGCCGTTCAGGCCTTCGTGCAGCAGCGTGCGCAGCGACCAGCCGGCGCAGTAGCCGGCCAGCATGTCGAGATCGTGGATGTGGATCGACCCGTCGCGATGCGCTTCGCCGAGTTCGGGCGGGTAGACGTGGTTGAGCCAGTAGTTCGCAACCACCTTGCCGGAGACGTTGAGGATGAGGCCGCCGAGCGAATAACCCTGGTTGGCGTTGGCGTTGACCCGCCAGTCCTGGCGCGACAGGTATTCGTTGATCGAGGCCTCCACGTCCACGACGGTCTTGCGGTCCTCGCGCAGCTTCTTGTGGCTTTCGCGATAGGCGATGTAGGCGCGTGCGGTCTGCAGGTGGTTGGCGGCGATCAGGCTCTGCTCGACCACGTCCTGGATGCGCTCGATGTCCGGCGGGGCATTGCGGAAGCTGTGGATCAGCACCTTCACCACCTGTGCGGTGAGCAGATCCGCCTCGGCCTCGCCGAATTCGCCGCTGGCCTGGCCGGCCCGCAAGAGGGCCGAACGGATCTTGGCGGCATCGAACCCCACCCGGCGCCCGTCGCGCTTGATGACTTCGCGTGGCACCCCTGCTATCACAGAATTCATTCCACCCTCCTCGTAAACAACATATTGTGTTCAGACTTAATCAACCATACGACATCTTGTGTAGCAGTCAAGGAGAATTTCAGGTTCGTATATCCTGATACACTTAAACATATATTTTTTCATCATCTTATGGAGGCCTGACATGAATACGATTCTGGATTTTCTGGGCAGCGATCACCGCGCCTGCGACGATTTGTTCGCATCCGCCGAAACCGCCGCCGCGCAAAAGAACTGGGACAGTGCGCGCAGCCTGTTCGAACGCTTTCAGACGGCCATGGCACATCATCTGGCGATGGAGGAAGACGTGCTGTTCCCCGCCTTCGAGACGCGCACCGGCATGCGCGCGGGGCCGACCCAGGTCATGCGCATGGAACACGAGCAGATGCGCGGCCTGCTGCAGGACATGGCAAGCGCCGTTGCGGCGTGCAATCAGGACGGCTATCTCGGCCTGTCGGAAACGCTCAACATGCTGATGCAGCAGCACAACCTGAAAGAGGAGACCATGCTCTACCCCATGTCCGACCAGGTGCTGGGCGGCGACCGCGAGGGCCTGATCCGCTCCATGCAAACGCTCGCATGACCGCTCGGACCAACGAGATCCTTGTCGACGCACGCGGGCTGGAACCGCCGGAACCGATGGAAAAGGTCATGCAGGTGCTGGCCCTGCTCCGTCCCGGCCAGTCGATCCGGATGCTGCTGCACCGCGAGCCGTTTCCGCTCTACGCCATTCTTGCGGAGCGAGGCTATCGCCACGAGACGCGGATGGAAGCCGATGGCAGCTATGTCATCCTGATCCGACAGTCGGACGCGAACCCGTAGCGCGCCCCTATGGGACAGCCAGCCGGCCTTTCCTTCGAACAGGCGCCACCGTTCTCGCTGCCGCTGCGGTTCTTCCTCACTGCCCCGCTGTTCCTGCTCGCTGCCGGGGGCCTGCTGGTATTAGCGCCCGAAGCCCTGGCCTCGCGCTGGACGCCCCAGGCGCTCGCCCTCACCCACGCGCTGACCCTGGGGTTCCTCGCCATGTCGATGCTGGGCGCACTGATGCAGATGCTGCCGGTGGTCGCGGGTGCGAGCCTGCCCGCACCCCGGCTGGTGTCATGGTTCAGTCACGTTCCGCTCGCCGCCGGGACCGTCGCGTTGATGACGGGATTCCTGATGGCCCGGCCGGCTGCATTCGCCCTCGCCATCGTCCTGCTCGGCAGCAGCTTCGCAGTTTTTCTCGCAGCGGCCACCCTCAGTCTCGCGCGCGCCGTCAGCAGCGTGACGGTCGGCGGTATGCGGCTCGCGCTGGGGAGCCTTGGCATCACCGCGCTGCTCGGCCTGGCCCTCGCCCTGCTCCGCGCGGGCGGGTGGACGCCCCCCGCCGTCGAAGCAGCAATGGCCGCGCACGTCGCCTTCGGCCTGCTCGGCTGGGTGCTGCTGCTGGTGATCGGCGTCGCCTACCAGGTCGTGCCGATGTTCCAGATCACGCCGCCCTATCCGCCCCGGCTGAGCCGCCGGCTGGCCGCCACGCTGTTCGCGCTGCTGCTGTTTCACGCCAGTACGCCCATGTTGCCGGGAGTCGTCACCCGTATTGTCGATGCCGGCCTCGCCGGCGGCATCCTGCTGTTTGCGCTCGCCACCCTGCGCCTGCAAGCCCGTCGGCGTCGCAAGTTGCCCGACGTCACCCTCGATTACTGGCGCCTCGGGATGGCCAGCCTGATTGCCTGTGTAGTTGTCTGGCTGGTCGCCCAGTTCAGGCCAGCCTGGGCGGACAGCGACGCCTATCCGCTGTGGCTGGGCGTGTTGTTCATCGGCGGCTTTGCGGTGAGCGTGGTCAGCGGCATGCTCTACAAGATCGTGCCCTTCCTCGCCTGGTTTCACCTGCAGGCACAGTTGCAGGCCCGCGCCGGCAGCATCCCAACGATGAAGGACATGATCGCGGGGCGCTGGACACGTTGGCAATTCCGTCTCCACTTCGTTGCCTGCGTGCTGCTGATTGCTGCCACGCGGTGGCCACACCTGGCCGTTGCGGCGGGCGGCGTGCTGGCGCTATCGGCACTCTTGCTCTGGATCAACCTGCTGTCAGCCGTGCGGCGCTTTTCCGCTCACGGCGGTCGCTTCAACTAGCCGTTCCGGGCCGTCAGCCCGTGCTCGAGGCACGCGGAAGCTTTATGCCGCGATCCTGCACGCCTGCCATGAACTGGAGGCCAACCCGCTACGCAACCGCTATGGCGAAACCGTTGAAATCCAGTACCTGCAGCGCGACCCGTTGGGTTGGCACCGGAGCCGTCGGCTCGGCGTATGGATACAATCCGTTATATAAGCCAACCTGGAATGAATCGTAAGGAACAGAATGAAACGTGTGGATGATTACCGCCTGCGCTTCGGCAAGCAGGAACTGGTGCCGATCGTCATTGGCGGCATGGGCGTGGACATTTCGACCGCCGAACTGGCGCTCGAGGTCGCGCGCCTTGGCGGCATCGGCCACATCTCCGACGCCATGGTGCAGACCGTGTCCGACCGCCGCTTCGACACCAAATTCGTCAGCGAAAAACTGAAGAAATACAAGACGAATGCGGCGAGCAGCGACAAGTCCAATGTGCACTTCAATCTCGCGGTGCTCGAGGAGGCCACGCGCTACCACGTCGGCCGGACCATGGATGCCAAGCGCGGCGACGGCATGATCTTCATCAATTGCATGGAGAAGCTCACCATGAACGCGCCGCGCGAGACGCTGCGCATGCGCCTGTCCGCTGCGCTCGATGCCGGTATCGACGGCATCACGCTCTCCGCCGGCCTGCACCTGGGCTCGTTCGCGCTGATCGAGGATCATCCGCGCTTCCGCGACGCCAAGCTCGGCATCATCGTTTCCTCACCCCGCGCACTGGCGATGTTTCTGCGCAAGAACGCGCGCCTGCAGCGCCCGCCGGATTACATCGTGGTGGAAGGCCCGCTCGCCGGCGGGCACCTCGGCTTCGGAATCGAGGACTGGGCGAAGTACGACCTCGCCACCCTTGTCGACGAAGTGCTGGCCTACCTCAAGTCCGAGCACCTCGACATTCCGGTGATCGCGGCCGGCGGCATTTTCACCGGCAGCGATGCCGCGGCCTTCCTCGAACAGGGCGCCGCCGCCGTGCAGGTGGCGACCCGCTTCACCGTCACCGAGGAATGCGGTCTGCCGGACAAGGTCAAGCAGGAGTACTTCAAGGCCAGCGAGGACGACATCGAGGTCAACACGATCTCGCCGACCGGCTACCCGATGCGCATGCTCAAGGGCAGCCCCGGGATCGGCTCGGGCATCCGTCCCAACTGCGAGGCCTACGGCTACCTGCTCGATGCCAACAGCCGCTGCGCCTACATCGATGCCTACAACCGCGAGGTGGAATTGCATCCGGGCGCGAAGAAGGTGAAGGTCATGGACAAGACCTGCCTGTGCACCCACATGCGCAACTTCGACATCTGGACCTGCGGCCAGACCGCCTGGCGTCTCAAGGACACCACCCGGCGCGCGCCGGACGGCAGCTACCAGGTGCTCAGCGCGGAGCATGTCTTCCATGACTACCAGTTCAGCGTCGACCAGAAGATCGCGCTGCCGCCTTCCGCTGCCGAGAAGCCCGCGGCCTGAACGCCGGGGCGGGTTTATCCCCTATGTCGCCATCAGGCGCCGGGCCGCACGTGCCAGCGGCGCCGGCAGCCGGCGCAGAATCGTCTCGGGGTCGAGGGCGTCGAGCAGATTCTTGACGGTAAGGCCGAGTTCGGTGTCGCCTTCGCTGACCAGGCGGCGGCTGAAGAAGAGTGTATCGGGGTCTTCTCGACGCGAGAGCAGCAGCAGGAAATCGCGTGCGGTGGCACTGATGGTGAGCTCGGGGACGCCGCTGTCCGGCTCGAATCCGCGCCGGGTGACGGTGAAGCGCAGGCAAAGCCCGAGATCCCTGACGCGGATGGCGTAGCGCCGGCCGACCAGCGGCTGCCAGTCGAGCGTCTGCAGCGCCGGCCACAGCAGGCGGTTTGCCGCCACTGAAAACGCCAGGCTGGGCGGCGCGGCCGGCAGCCGGTCAACCACGTTGACC
>DATCTE010000155.1:0-6363 GCA_036568085.1 Thiobacillus sp. | reverse complement strand
CGCCAAAAGAAAGTGACCCAAAAGAAGGCGACCCCGACAGCCACGAATTCCCGAGAATCGCCCCTGCCGGGCGGATCAGCGGCGAAGGTGTCTGAGCCCCACTCACAAAAATTAAATCGGCCCAGAAAAAGCGGGGCGAGTTCTTTGCCACCCACCCGCCGCGCTTGATCTTCGGGAATTCGGGGATGTCGGGGTCGCCTTCTTTTGGTCACTTTTCTTGGCGAGACAAGAAAAGTGACTAGCTGCCGGGCTACCCCCGGCCAACGGTCAGCAGTCTAGCGAAGAATCCGACTATGCCAACGGCGCTTCGACAGGCTCAGCGCGAACGGTGCGAGGGTATGCCCTTCGACAAGCTCAGGGCGAACGGTGGTGAGGTAAGCGGCAGCGCACCCTACTCCACCGTAAGCGGCGCAGCCACACTCCCCTTCCCCTCCGCCGCAAAAAAACGCTCCACCACCTCCAGCTTCCGCGTCCGCGTCATCGCCGGCAGCGCATTCAACAGCAAGCGCCCATATGGCTTGTCCGCCAGCCGCGTATCGCAGATCATCAGCACCCCGCGATCGGTCTCGGTGCGAATCAGCCGTCCCGCACCCTGCTTCAAACTGATCGCCGCATGCGGCAGTTGATAGTCCATGAAAGGCTTGCCGCCGTTCTTCTCGGCCTGTGCAATGCGCGCGGCGACGACTGGATCGTCGGGCGGCTGGAACGGCAGCTTGTCGATGATAACGACCGAGAGCACGTCGCCGGGCATGTCGACACCTTCCCAGAAGCTCTGGCTGCCCAGCAGCACGGCGTTGCCGGCTTTCTGGAAGCGCGCCAGCAGCTCGTTCTTTGGCGCGTCGCCCTGTACCAATAACGGATAGTCCCAGCCGCGAAACTTGAAAGCGTCGGTCAGCAGGCCGCGCGCCTTCTCCAGCGCGCGCAGGCTGGTGAAGAGGATAAAGGCGCGGCCGCGGCTGATTTCCAGAACCGGTAACGCTGCTTCAACCACGGCTTCGGTGAACTCGGGCGTGTTGGGTGCGGGCAGATTCTGCGGCACGTAGAGCACGCCTTGGCGCGGGTAATCGAAAGGGCTGTCGACACACAGGGTTTCGGCGTCCTCGATGCCCAGGCGCGTTTTCAGGTGGGTGAAGTCGCCGCCGACTGAAAGCGTGGCCGAGGTGAGGATCCACGCTTGCGCGCGCTCGGTGAGCTTGGCGCCGAACATCGCGCCCACCGACAAGGGTGTGGCATGGAGCAGCAGCGAACTCAGCGTGGTTTCCAGCCAGCGCACGCGCGGATGGTCCGGATCGTCGTCGCGCTGCCAGTTGGCAAGGGTGGCCTGCACCGCCTGCGCGCGCTCGAAGCAGTTTTTCAGGTCGGCGTCACGTTCGGCCTGGCTCTCCAGCAGCTTCACCATCTCATCCAGCGACGCTGACAGGGCCTTCAGCGCGTCCGGCCATTTTTCATAGCGCGTCAGTTCTGTAAATGTCGATTTGACGGGATTCTGCGGGAACGCCAGGCGCAGGTCGCGCGCGGCCTTGGTCAAGTCTTCCGCGGCGCGGCGCAGCGCCGGGAAGTCACCCGCCTTCACCGCCGCCAAGCGCTTGGTGTCGCCCGCCAGGTCGAGCAGTTGCGCGGTCGACAGCGTCTCGCCAAAAAACTGTGCGGCGGTCTCGGCGAGTTGGTGCGCCTCATCAAGGATCACCGTATTGCAGGCGGGCAGCAGTTCGGCGACGCCTTCGTCCTTCAGCCACAGGTCGGCGAAGAAAAGATGATGGTTGACCACCACCACCTCGGCATCGAGCGCGGCCTTGCGCGCCGCCATGACGAAGCAGTCCTTGTAATGGGTGCACTCGCTGCCGAGACAGGTGTCGCGGCTGGAGACGGCGTAATGCCAGGCCGTGGCATCCTCGGGGATGCCTTCGGCCTCGGCGCGGTCGCCGCTGATGCTGGTTTCGGCAAAGCGCGCGATCTTGGCGAGCCACACGGGATCGTCGCGGTTGGCGAAGCGGCCGTCGGCGAGGTTGCGCTGCAGGTGATGGTGGCAGACGTAATTGGCGCGGCCTTTCAGCAGCGCGACCTTGACCGGCGACTTGAGCGCGCGGCGCGCAGCCGGTAGGTCGCGGTGGAACAACTGGTCCTGCAAAGCCTTGGTGCCGGTGGAAATCACCACCTTGCCGCCCGACAGCAGGGCGGGAATCAGATAGGCCAGGGTCTTGCCGGTGCCGGTACCGGCCTCGGCCAGCAGCACGCTGCTGTCGGCGACCGCACGCTCGACCGCCTCGGCCATGGCGAGCTGCTGCGGGCGGGCGCGCCAGCCTGGCAAGACTGCGGCACACGCGCCATCGGGGGAAAAGAGCTGTTTCAGATCAAACATTTTTAGGCCGGATTTCGAGACGGAGTGTAACATTCGCCCCGAGCAGAACCGTTCGCACACGCTTCAGTTTCATTAGCCTGCTGCCGTTAGTTTCATAGATTCCGTCTATCCAGCCCTGCCATGCGCATCTACCTGCTTTGCCTGCTGATCTCGGTATTTCCAGTCGCAGCGAACGCGTCCATCGTCCAGCAGGAAATGCGTCCCGGGATCCCCGCCAATGCCGAATACCTGATCGGCGAGCGCAGCAAGCCTGCCGTGCTGTTGCTGCACGGTTTTTTGCAGACGCGCGACTTTCCCACCGTGACCACGCTGGCCCGCGGCCTGCAGGATGCGGGCTATACGGTCTTGTCGCCCACCCTCAGCCTGAACATTCCCAACCGCATGCAGAGTCTGGCGTGCGAAGCGGTTCACAAACACAGCATGGATGACGATGTGGCCGAAATCGGGCGTTGGGTGGACTGGCTGAAATCGCAGGGCTATCGCTCCATCGTGCTGATCGGCCACAGTTTCGGCAGCCTGCAGTTGCTGGCTTATCTGAGCACCCATCCGGATCCGGCAGTCAAAGCCTATGTCGGCGCTTCGCTGGTCGAAGCCCAGGTCGGCACGGCATCTCGTCCGGCCCTGATGGCCCAGCTGGAAGACCGCGTACGGAACAACCGGCGTGCCCTGATCACCCAGACCTTGTCCTTCTGCAGCAAATACACCTCGACGCCCGAAGGCCTACTGTCCTATGTGCGTTGGGATCAGCCCCGCGTGCTGACTGCATTGAAGCAGGCACCGGTCAGGGTGCAACTCATCATGGGCGATGCGGACAGCATGCTGGGACAGGGCTGGCTGAAGGTCTTGCAGCATATCCAGACCCCCATGGTCGTTGTGCATGGGGGCAGCCATTTCATGGACGGCGAGCACGAGTTCGATTTGCTGGACCATACGCTCAAATTCCTTGCAGGCTTCCCGCAGGGAACGTCCCAATGAAATGGCCCGACGCCATTTCCATCAAGCAGATCGCGCTCGCTTTCATTACCGGGCTGCTGGTGCTGGTGAGCCTGATCGGGGGGTTTGCCGCCTACCAAACGCGTGCGGTCACCCGCAGTCTGGAGCAGCACAACCAGAATGCAGCACGATCCGAACTGACTGCGGCCGTTCAGCGTTTGTTGAACCAGACGGATAAACAGGCAACCAGCCTGGCGAACTGGGACGAAACCCGGCAACAACTGGTGCTTCCCGAGTATTACACGTACTGGCGGGACCAGCGGGTCTATGAAAGCGGCATTCTGCCCAGCCGGTTTGTCCGAGCGGCGTTGTATACCCCCTCGGGGTCCCTGCTGGCCCCCGGTGCCATAAAAAACAGCCTCCCGGCCAGGTTGCCCGCAGGCGTGTCGACACATCAGGACTCAAGCTGGCTGGTCGGCGAAGCGGGCGTCACAGCCTTGTATCACGCGTTCCCGGTCTATATCGACGAGCGGCGCCAAACCCTGCTCGGCTATGGCCTGATCCGGCTCGACTTCATGCCGGCCCTGCTGCAGCAGGAATCCCTCCATTTCACGGACATCGCCAGCGTCAGTCTGACGCTCAAACCGGGCGAAAAACTGCCTGCGTCCGAACTGTTTTCAAAACTGAAATTCAGCGCCCGTCCCGACCCCGACCGGCTCCGCTTCCAGACCATCCTGTCGCGCACGCTGCTCGCGCTTTTTGTGCTCCTGATGGCCATGGCCCTGCTCGGTTTCGTCGTGTACAACCGCCTGCTGGTGCGCCCGCTGCGCCGGCTTTCGCAGGATATCGATGCCATGCAGCACGGCCGGTTCAGCCCTCATTCCTCGCGTTCGCAGGCCATGCGCATCAGCGAGCTGGAAAATGTCCGCCGCTCGCTGTACGAATACCAGCTGCAATTGCGCGAACTGCACGGCTCGCTGGAACACCAGAATCGGGAATTCCACTCGCAGGCACGCCAGGATGCGCTCACCGGTTGCCACAACCGGCGCGCCTACGAAGAGGATTGGGAAAGCTTCCGCCAGGAACTGAAAACCTCGCCTCAGGGCGTGGCCTTCCTGCTGTTCGACTGCGACCGCTTCAAGACCATCAACGACACTTACGGCCATGCCAAGGGCGACCGTGTGTTGAGCATCATCGCCGATGCGCTGGTGATGGCGCTGCGCGCCAACGATCGCCTGTACCGGCTCGGCGGCGACGAATTCGCCACCTTCCTGTCGCGCACCACCCCCACCCAGGCCAAGCAGATTGCGCAGCGCTGCCAGAGCCTGCTCAACGCGTCGGCCTTCAGTGATCTGGGGATCAACGAGCCGGTCGGCATCAGCATCGGAATTGCCTTCTGCGCGGCCGACGAACTCGAGCATATCGACGACCTGCCCAAGCAGGCCGACATCGCCATGTATACGGCGAAGCAGCCGGGACGCACCCGTATCGCCCTGTATGGCGAGGATACCGAGCGCGCGTCGCAAACGCTGGTAGCCAGCCGCGAGACCAGCGCGCTCTTCCAAGCCCTGGCCGCGCCCGGCATGCTCGAAATGCATTACCAGTCCATCCATGCCCTGCCCGGCCGCAAGGTGGATTATTACGAGGCCCTGGCGCGCATCCGCTACCACGGCGAACTCATCCAGCCGGACGCATTCCTGCCGGTCATCAACAGCCGCCGCCTGGAAGCCGAATTCGATCTGGCGGTTCTGAATCAGGTCGACCTCGACCTCTCGTCGCAGCAACTGCCACCCGGCATCGGCGTGTCGATCAACCTGTCCGCCCAGAGCATCTCGCATCCCGAAGTCGTTTCGCAGCTGCTGGAATTGTCGCGTCACAACGCCCGCCACCCGCTGATGCTGGAAATCACCGAAACCTCGCTCATCACACAGATGGTCGAAGTACGTACCTACCTCGACCTGTTGCGTACGGTGAATTACCGCATCGCCATGGACGACTTCGGAACCGGCTATTCGCCCTTGCGTTATCTGGTCGACCTGCCAGTGGACGTGGTCAAGTTCGACATTTCGCTGGTGAACAAGCTGGGGCAGGACGACCGTGCCGGCCAGGTGGTGGCCGACTTCGCGCGCATGATGAGCGACGTCGGCTATTCACTGGTGGCCGAGGGCGTGGAAACCGATGCCATTCTGCGCAAGGTCGAAAGTCTCGGCATTGCGCACGTGCAGGGTTATCTGCTGAGCCGGCCCTTGCCGCTGGCGGACGTCGCCGCCAGCCTTGCCGCCCAGGCTGCCGGCGTCACCTGCACAGTTTGATCCGGGGTATCAGTGCTTGCCCGAGCGCCAGATGGAGAAGATGATCCACAGGCTGTTGAAGAACGCGATCAGGAATCCCAGCAGACCGAAAAACGGCAGACCGAATAGCTGGGGCCCCCCCTTCACCGTCATGATGATGCTGGAGCCAACGACCAGGGAAGCCGTCAGGATGCCCATGGTCAGCCGGTTGCTGGCGCGGTCCAGCTGATGGCCGAACTGGTCCAGCCGTTTCAGGTCAAGATCGACCTTGACCCGACCCCGCCGCATATCCCGCAATAGATGCCGCAGGTCGCGCGGCACGTCGGCCAGCACCTCCAGCGTCTCGCGCACGCTCTTGCGCCCGCGCGCAAGCAAGGCCTGCGGCGTGTAGCGCTGCTGGATGACGCGTTCCACGAAGGGCGTCACATGGTCGATCATGTGGAATTCCGGATCGAGCTGCTGGCCCAGGCCTTCCAGCGTGATCAGCGTCTTGAACAGCAGGGTCAGGTCGGCCGGCAGGACCAGATTGTTGTCGCGCATGACCGCCGTGATGTCGTTCAGCAGCCCGCCGATTTTCACATCCTTGAGTTGCAGGTCGTCATAACTTTGCAGCAGTTCCGCCAGGTCGTAGGCCAGGCGGTCTTCATCGCCCACCGACTCGCCGCTCCAGTCGAGCAGCACCTGCAGCAGGCCCTGCTCGTCCTTGCGCGTCAGGGCGTGCAGCAGGTCGACGATCTGATTGCGGCGGGGGTCGGTCAGTATCCCCACCATCCCGAAGTC
>DATCTE010000154.1:0-4740 GCA_036568085.1 Thiobacillus sp. | reverse complement strand
CCTGCGTCACTCCGTGTCATTCCGGCCGCCCTGGACTTGCGCACCGAAAAGGTTTTGTGCAAACATAAAAGCGCGCCCCGTCTGCCATCCTGTTGGAGCTTGGATTGTCAGGGGCAAGCACGTCATCTTGCGACCCGGCTTGCGGGCGCGTTGCGCAACAGGCTCCCCCAACAGCGCGTTCAAGGCGCGCGTTAACTGCCGGGTGGCTGTCCTCATTGAGGAGGGCCGTTGCATTTCGAGTGCGGCTCTGCGCACGGGCAAGGACGGTCCCGCCACCACACTCCGTTTGGGCTGGGTTGCATGAGCGGGCCGGGAGTCTTCGGTTGGCCGGGGTGTCAACTAAAACTATTGTGCAATATGTTTTATTTTGGGATGAGTTCATGAATACGCCGAGTGAAGCGACTGCCATGCGTTCGTCCGACGCTGCCTTCCAATCGGCAGACCAGACCGTGATCGCCTTTGGCGAAACCCTGGTCGACCAGTTTCGCGACCGCAATGTGCTGGGCGGCGCGCCGTTCAATGTGGCGTGTCATCTCGGCGCGCTGGGCGCGCACCCGGTGTTGGTGACGCGGGCCGGCAAGGACGCGCTGGGCGACCAGCTGTTGCAGGCGATGAGCGAACGCGGTCTCGATCTGCGCGGTGTGCAACGCGATCCGTCCCGTCCAACCGGACGGGTCAAGGTGACCGAGACTGCCCGCGGTCATGCGTTTGACATTTTGTCCGACCAAGCCTACGACCACATCCATGCCAGTCTGGCACGGATGGTAGGACTGTCCTTACATCCGCAGATGGTCTACTTCGGCACACTGTCGCAGCGGGGCGATTCGCATCGAGCGTTGCGCGAACTGCTCGGTACGGTGGACGCGTGTGCGTTTCTGGATGTCAATCTGCGCGACCCCTGGGTAGACGCCGATACCTTGCGCTGGTCGCTGCAGCAAGCCAGTGTGGCCAAGCTCAACGAAGACGAGCTGGATCGCATCGGCGATATCTTCGCGCTCGGCGGCGCCACGCCGCAGGCCAGGGCCGCCATGCTGCTGTCGGGCTTCGACCTGCAGCGTGTGGTGGTTACGCGCGGGCCGGCGGGTGCCTGGACGCTCGACACGGCCGGGCGCATCGAATCGGTGGACGGCATGCCGCTGGACCAGGTGGTCGACACCGTCGGGGCGGGCGATGGATTTTCTGCCGTGTTCATGCTGGGCATGCTGCGTGGCTGGCCGCTGGCCGACCAGTTGGCACGTGCCGACGCCTTCGCCCGCGCGCTATGCGGGATCCGTGGTGCCGTGCCGGCCACCCAGGATTTCTACCGCCCGTTCATTCGCGACTGGAAAATTCAAACGGAGGTGATGCGTGCGTGATCTGTATGTCCTGATGCTGAGCGTGCATGGGCTGATGCGCGGGCATGACCTGGAACTGGGGCGCGACGCCGATACCGGCGGCCAGACCCTCTACGTGATTGAGTTGGCGCGGGCGCTGGGGCGCCATCCCCGGATCGAACAGGTCGACGTGGTGACGCGCCTGGTCGACGATGCCTCGGTGTCGCCAGACTATGCCGCGCCGAGCGAAACGCTGGGGGAGCGTGCGTGGCTGGTGCGGCTGCCTTGCGGCCCGCGCCGCTATGTGCGCAAGGAAATCCTGTGGAACCATCTCGACCAGCTGGTTGACCGCACCATCAGCTACCTGCGCCAGCAGTTGCGCCTGCCCGACGTCATCCACAGCCATTACGCCGACGCCGGCTACGTCGGCGTGCGGCTGTCGCAACTGCTCGGCATTCCCCTGGTGCACACGGGCCATTCGCTCGGACGCTGCAAGCGCCAGCGCCTGCTCGACCATGGCCGCAAGGCACAGGCGATCGACCGTCAGTTCAACTTCGGTCGCCGCATCGCCGCCGAAGAGGACGTGCTCGAGCATGCCGCGCTGGTGATCACCAGCACCGCGCAGGAAAGCCACGAGCAGTATGGCCTGTACGACAACTATCAGCCGGCGCGCAGCATGGTGATTCCGCCGGGCACCGATACGTCACGCTTTGCGCCGCCCGGTCGCGCGCCGGTACCGGCACATGTGCCGGCGCTGGTCGACCGCTTTTTCACGCAGCCGAAAAAGCCGCTTGTCCTCTCTATCTGCCGTCCCGAAATGCGCAAGAACCTGAGCAGGCTGGTGGCGGCCTTCGGCGAGTCGCCCGAATTGCGCGAACGCGCCAACCTCGCCATCGTCGCCGGCAATCGCGACGACATCCGCAGCATGGACGAGGCGCAGGCCGATGTATTGAAGGACCTGCTGCTCGACGTCGACCGCCACGACCTGTGGGGCAGCGTCGCGCTGCCCAAGCAGCACCAGCCGGACGACATTCCTGCGCTGTACCGCCTGGCGGCGCAACGCCGGGGCGTGTTCGTCAACCCGGCGCTGACCGAGCCGTTCGGCCTTACCCTGATCGAGGCGGCGGCGAGCGGACTGCCGGTGGTCGCCACCCATGACGGCGGCCCGCGCGAAATCCTGGCGCACTGCGAGAACGGCGTGCTGGTCGACCCGCTCGATCCCGCCGACATCGCCCGCGGCCTGCTCGCCGTCATGACGGATGCCCGCGTGTGGCAGCGCTATGCGCGGCGTGGCGTCAGTGGCGTGACGCGTCATTACACCTGGGATGCCCACGTGGAAAAATATCTCAAGGGGGTCGATCGTGTGGTTCATCGCACCCGCAAGCAGGTGCGGCGCGAACGCGTGGCGCAACGCCCGGCGCCCACCCACATGCCCTATGTGCAGCGCATGCTGGTGAGCGACATCGACAACACCCTGATCGGCGAGCGTGCCGGACTCGCCGCGCTGGTACGCGTGCTGCGCGAGCGGCCGCGCAGCTGCGGCTTCGGGGTCGCCACAGGCCGCCATTTGTCGAGCGCGCTCGAGGTGCTGCAGCAGGCGCGGGTACCGCTGCCCGACGTCCTGATCACCGCGGTCGGCAGCGAAATCCATTACGGCCCGGCGCTGCGTCCCGACAGTGGCTGGCGGCGGCATATCCGACACCTGTGGCGGCGCGATGTGCTGGCCGCGCTGTTCGACGGCGTGCCAGGCCTCACGCTGCAGCCGGATGACCAGCAAAGCGAATTCAAGTTGAGTTTCAACGTCGACCGGCAGGCCGCGCCAGGCCTGCATGAACTGAAAGCGCGTCTGCGCGAGGCAGGTCTGCATGCCAACCTGATCCATTCGCATGATGCCTTTCTCGACGTGCTGCCGGTCCGTGCGTCCAAGGGGCAGGCCATCCGCTACCTGGCCTATAAATGGGGTTTGCCGCTGCGTGCCTTTCTGGTGGCGGGTGATTCCGGCAACGACCTGGAAATGCTGGTCGGCGACACGCAGGCGGTGGTGGTGTCGAACCACAGTGCCGAGCTCGACAGGCTGCGCGGACTGGAACAGGTGTATTTCGCAGAGACGCCCTGCGCATCCGGCATTCTGGAAGGCATGGCGCATTACGGTTTCGCCTGGCCGCCGGTGCCTGCAGCATTGAAGGAGGCCGCAGCATGATTGATGCCCTGAAGGCCTGGACGGCGGACCACCGCGACCCGGTGGATGCCTTCCTGCGCCGTTGCTTTGCCGAAAACCGGGTGCTGTTGCTGCAAAGCGACCTGTGCGGCGTGCTCGACGCCCTGGCGGCCGAATCGGCCAGTTCGCTCGAGGGCACGCCTCTGCAGCAGGCGGTGCGGCATTTCCAGGAAGGCGTGTTTCAGCATCCCTGGGCCCATTTCGCCTTGCGCGAGGGTGCGGGGCGCTGGCATTACCTGCGCATGCATCAGGAACAACTGGTTCCGGAACGCGTGACGGTGAGCGAGTTCCTCGCATTCAAGGAACTGTTCGTGAAGCCGCCGGACGACGGCGAGAGCGTGCTGGAGATCGACTTCGAACCCTTTGGCCGCCATGTGCCGCGGCTGCAGGAAACACGCTCGATCGGGCAGGGCGTGCTGCACCTGAACAGGCATCTGGCGAGCGCGATGTTCACCCGCCCCGAAGTGGGCCACGCGCGGATGCTGAACTTCCTGCGCATGCACACGCTCGACGGTCAGCAGCTGATGCTCGCGCCCCACATCGACGAAGTGGCGACTCTGCGTGGCGCCTTGCGCGAGGCGCTACAGCAGGTCGATGCGCTCGATCCCGGGACGGCGTGGACGGCGTTTTCCCCCATGCTCGGGCGGCTGGGGTTCGAACCCGGCTGGGGCGCCACGGCGGCGCGGGCGAGCGAGACCATGGGCCTGCTGGTCGATATCCTCGAGGCGCCGTCGCCCTCCGCGCTGGAGGCCTTCCTCGCGCGCATCCCGATGATCTCGCGCCTGCTGATCGTGTCGCCGCATGGCTACTTCGGCCAGGACAACGTGCTGGGGCGCCCCGACACCGGCGGCCAGGTGGTGTACATCCTCGACCAGGTGCGCGCGCTGGAGCGCGAGATGCGCGACCGCATGGCGGTTCAGGGCGTGCAGGTCGATCCGCAGATCGTCGTCGTCACCCGGCTGATCCCCGAGTCCGACGGCACCACCTGCAACGTGCCGCTGGAAAAGATCCAGGGCGCTGACCACGCCTGGATCGTGCGCGTGCCTTTCCATCATCCCAATGGCGAGATCGTGCGGCAGTGGATTTCGCGCTTCGAAATCTGGCCGTATCTGGAAGCCTTCGCTGTCCATGTCGAGCGCGAGGCGCTCGCCCAGCTGGGGGGGCGCCCGGATCTCATCATCGGCAACTATTCCGACGGCAACCTGGTGG
>DATCTE010000153.1:0-4428 GCA_036568085.1 Thiobacillus sp. | reverse complement strand
CCAGCCAGTCCGTCGGCAGACGGTCGGGCAGGGCGGGGAGACGGGCTTCGAGTGCAGGTGTCGGCAGAGTGGCGGCGTGGTCCGGGTCGGCGCCGATCAGGGCGCTCAGGCGGTAGCGCAGGGAGCGCGCCAGATACTCCAGCCCCCGGATCCGGTCTTCGTCCAGGTCCAGTTTCTGACGGGCATCGATCAGCGGCTGAGCGGAATCCAGCCCCAGGGCGAAACGCGCCTTGAGCAGATCGCGTTCCTTGCGGTGGTCGAGTTCCAGTGCGCGGGCGACCACCAGTCGCGATTCGACATCGGCGCTGGCGAAATAGGCGTCGGCGACTGCCGCCGCCACGCTCAGGCGAACCGCTACGGCCTCATCCCGGACCGCCTGCCGCTGGTTGCCGGCGGCCTGCACCAGGGCCCGATTTTTGCCCCACCAGTCCAGGGTGTAGGAAAGGTTCTGGGTGAGGTCGGTCTGGGTGAAGGTACTGCCGCCGATGGGGGGCGGGAACAGACCGTTTTTGCTCAGGTGCTCCCGGACGATCGAGGCATCGGTTTCATAGTGCACCTGGGCATCCAGGCGGGCCAGGCGTTCGGCCTGATCGGCCAAGCGCAGGCGTGCCTGGACTGCGTCCAGATCCGGGGCCCCCTTCAATGCGGCGTCGATCAGGCGATCGAGATCGGGCAGACCGAAGGCCTGCCACCAGTACTCCGACGGGGCCAGTTTGCCGTCGTCCTGACCGGATGCACGCGACAATGCCCCTATCGTTGCAGACACTTCCGGCGTTTTCAGGATCGGGCGGACCGGCAAGTCATGCGGTAACTGGGCGCAGCCGGCCAAACCCAGGAGAAGACCGGACCACAATCGCTTCATGACGCTGTCCTGAACCGGCCCAGGCCGGTCAGCATCTTCCGCAACAGGCGGTCGAATTCGGCCACTTCGGCCGGGCTGAAGTCGGTCCATTGCTGCTCGATCCGTTCCCAGATCAAGGGCAACACCTTCAGGATCAGCTTCCGTCCATCCGGAGTCAATGACAACTCCACCCGGCGCCGGTCTTCTGTACTCGGTGTGCGGTCGACCCAGCCGGCGCCGACCAGTTCGTCGGCCAGACGGGTGACATTGGTGCGCGAGGCAATCAGCGCGTCGCTCATATGGCAGGGATTGAGCCGGTTGTCCTCGCTGCTGAGGATCATGGCGAGCGCCAGGAAGGTGGAACTGTTAAGGCCGAATGCCGACAGGTGCTGGTTATAGACGTCGTCCAGTTCTTTGAAAACGTAGAAAAACAAACGGTTCAGTACGACCCGGTCCTGCGGCATGCCGGGCAATTGCCGGGCAATGCGGTCGATACCGTTTTCGAAGTAGGAGAAGTCCAGATTCACGTTGGTGCTGCCAGCGGGTCGGATTGGTTAGTCATCATAACTATAGAAATAATCCCGCAAGAAACTAATTTGTTATTTAACATAATATACATTATGCGAAGTACAGGATGCAGACCGGCAATCCGTGCCGGTGGTGTGACTAGCAGCAGAATCCAATTGACTACCACCCGACCCAACGGCTTCCGCTAAGTGGCGAATTGACCTTTTCCGCCAGTTTGGTCGTTAGTGTTGGACAGCTACCCACTCAGCCGAAAGCGAATCCGCCTGCTTGAGGACCGTCACGGTCGCTTCTTCCTGTTTGTCCGGCGGATACGCTTGTAGCGCTTGAGCAGTGTCTTCACCATGACGCAGTCTTGCCCGCACGGCATCCCGGACGGCCCAGTCGACGGTCACCGACTTCCCGCAGGCTCTGGGTCAGTTCGGGGCTATCTTCTTAACGTCTCGTCGCCCAAACCGTGAACCGCAGCTTCATTGTTGGCCTATAAACGCAAAGATGCAGACGGACGCCCCGGTCCCTTTGGCGAGTTCGTGGCCAGTTCGTGGCCAGACCGCAGCGACAAATCTGAAATTGTTGTTTTTTGGGTGCGCTCTAATATGCAAATGGCATTCACTCTTTTTGCGGGGGTGCCATGTCCAGAACATCTGAACTGCTGAAACTGCCGGGCGTCGTTGCCGCCGCCTGCTTTTCCAGGAAGGGATCCCTGGAAGAGTTCGCCGGCGGCGTGAGCGAAACCGAGGCGACCGAAATGGTGAACCTGTGCGCAGACGTCACCATGAACGTGGAACTGCAGGGCCGCCTGCTCGAGCGCATGGCCGGTCAATACGGCTGGGACTGCTACGGTTGGGTCACGTTTGGGCCGGAGATGTCCGTCGTCACGATCCGCGACGGCGCCTGCATGGTAAAGGGCCGGCAAGCCTCATTCAATCAGGTCATCAAGGCCATGACCGATACTGCAGGCCAGTAGATGAAGTGATCAATCGGAAAGGAGAGCCACATGGCAACACTGGATGAATTGATGTCCCTGCCGGGAGCGTATGGCGCGATCGAGTTTTCCGATACCGGCGAACTCGGCCAGATGCGCGGCGACATGAATCGCGACTTTGCCGAACTGATCGCGCAGATGTGCGCCACCAACATGGCGATCTACCGCCTGCAGGCCACGGGATGGACGAAACTGACCGGTCAGCAGGGCTTCCTGCCTGAACGCGGGTTCGCCATCATCGCCCTCGACCAGGTCGTAATGGGCATGGACGGCAGCGCAGTTCTCGCGCGCAGGCAGGACTTCGACTACGACGCGGCCTACCGGCGCTTCAACGCTACCTGATCGGGCGCCCTCAAGGAGGATATACCATGGTTGAGTTGGAGAAACTGCTTCTGCTCAAGGGTATCGTGGCCGCGCTGCGCTTCTATGATGATGGGAGCCTTGCCGAAGCGGCCGGCGATCTGGAGCACATGAACGCCGAATTGGCAGCCGACCTGTGTCATGCGAATGGGGGCTTCATGCAGCACAACGGCGACATGTTCATGACGCTTTCCGGCCAGAGCGGGTGGACGCCGAGCGGCTGGATGATGACGGGCGACCAGCTGTCCGTGTGCGGTTTTTCGGATATGGCCTGTTTCGTGCGCAACAGCGAGGCCTCGTTCAACGACGTCTTCCGCACCCTGGCGGAAATCAACGTCCGAAGCCTGCCCGAAAAATAGCTGCGGCGCTGGCCCCTACCCCACCGGCGCCGGAGAGTTTTCTGCCAACCATGCACCCTTATTGAACTAACACGGGCCGCACGCCTCGATATCTGCACAGCCTGAAACTTGCCAGAGCGCAACGCGCCTATCCATGGGAGCGGACAAGGAGGCAGGCAAGGTGCCGCATCCGAAACAGTGGGTCTTTTATGCGGGATTGAACACGCTGATCGGAGCCTCCCAATATAGGGACACCATGAAAAACAAGGTCGCCCAACCCTCGGGCAAAGCTCCTGCATCGCATTGGAGTAAGCCCATCTGGGCATCCGCACGCAAGGATATGGTCGGCACTGCGCTGGGTGCCTCGAGATTGTGGTTCAGCGTGGCGCAGGGAATCGTCAGCGAGGTGTATTACCCGCGCATCGATATCCCCCAGCTGAAGGACCTGGGATTCATTGTCGCCGATGACCAGGGCTTCTGGCGGGAAATTCGCCAACTGCCTGGCTACACCCTGGAATTCGTCGCGCCAGGCATCCCGGCGCTGACGATCCGCCACGAGCACCCGCGCTTCAGCTTCAGCCTCAGAATCTGCCCCGATCCGCAGCGCGATGTCTTGTTGCTGGATATCGAACTCGGCGGCGACGACAGCCTGCGCCCCTATCTTCTGGCGGCCCCGCGTCTGGGTGGGGATGTCGACAACAACAGCGCCTGGGCAGATGCCTGGGAAGGCCGTCCGCTGTTGTGGGTGGAACAAGGTCCGTTCGGCATGGCGCTGATGTGTGCCGACGCCGACGGACTCCCGGGTTTTGGCAGGCGCTCGGTGGGCAGCGTGGGTGTAAGCGATCTATGGCAGGACTTCGATCGCCACCAGCGCATGACCTGGACCTTCGCCGAAACCGAGCCGGGCGAAGTGGCGCTGGGCGGTGAGCTGCCGCGCCGCTGCACCCTGGCCCTGGCGCTGGGCAGCAGCAAGGAAGCCGCGGCAACCCTGGCATGGAGCGCGCTGATGCAGGGTTTCGAGTCGGCCTGGCAGGACCATTGCGGGGACTGGGCCGGCTGGCAAAAAAGCTGGCAACCGCCGCCTGCGCTCGCCGCCCTGCCGGATACGGCGCGCCAGTTGCTGCAACGCTCTGCGAGCGTCCTCAAGATACACCAGGATCGTACCTATCCCGGGGCCGCGGTCGCCAGCCTGTCGGTGCCCTGGGGCGAAGCCAGTTCGAGCCGGGGCGGCTACCATCTGGTGTGGTCGAGGGATCTGGTGGAGATGGCGGGCGCATTGCTGGCGATGGACAAGGTCGACGATGCGCAAGCCGTATTGTGCTATCTGATCGCCACCCAGCAGGCCGACGGCCACTGGCTGCAAAACCAGTGGCTGGGTG
>DATCTE010000152.1:0-4107 GCA_036568085.1 Thiobacillus sp. | reverse complement strand
TGTCGCCCGGTTCCACCAGGTTGACGAAGCACATTTCCATCCCCGCCGAGCCGGGCGCCGAGACCGGGAAGGTCAGCGCGTTCTCGGTCTGGAACGCCATCCGCAGCATGGATTTGATCTGTTCCATCAGGTCGACGAAAGCCGGATCGAGGTGGCCGATGGTCGGGCGCGCCATCGCGTCGAGAATGCGCTGCGGCACGTCGGAGGGGCCAGGGCCCATGAGGATGCGCTTGGGGGGGATGAAGGAAGCCGTCATAACCTTGGTCTCTGTGTGGAAAATATCAACTAAAACAAAGGCTTGATTCTACGGCAAACAGCAGGTGCCGGAAATCAGGCGGGTGGAGCGTGGTTGTTACCGCTTTAGCGGTTTTACAACCACGGCCTACCCCTCTGCGGGTGGCTCGCCCATCAGCGGCCGCATCGCGGTCAACAGGCTGTTGAAGATACGCGGGTGGGCCTTCTCCTGCTCGGCCAGCATCTGCTTCATCGCGTAGCGCTGCTGCGGCTTGGCGAAGCAGGCCGGGCAGTTCTCGAAGATCACCGGCAGGCCTGCGTCGGCGGCGAAAGCGCGGGTCTGGCGTTCGCGCGCATACGCGAAGGGACGGATGATGCGCAGGTCGCCGGCATCGTTCAGATAGTGCGGCGACATGGTCCTGAGCTTGCCGCCGAACAGCATCGACATCATCAGCGTTTCGGCGAGGTCGTCGAGATGCTGCGCCAGCGCGACGACGTTGCAGCCCTGTTCGCGTGCGACGCGATAGAGGATCCCGCGCCGCATGCGTGAGCAGTACGCGCAGTAGGAGTCGCTGTCCTTGGTCAGGGTTTTCTGCGCTTCTTCCAGGATCGGTTGCGACTCCAGGAAATAGGGCACGCCGAGTTCGGCCAGGTAGGGCTTGAGCGGCGAGGGATCGAACTGGTCGGACTGCGGGTCGACCGTGCAGGCGAGCAGTTCGAATTTCACCGGTGCCTTCTGTTGCAGATGGTGAAGGGTATGCAGCAGCGACAGCGAATCCTTTCCGCCCGACAAGCCGAGCAGGATGCGGTCGCCTTCGCGGATCATGCGGAAGTCGCCGATGGCGCGCCCGGCCGCGGTGAGCAGCGAGCGCGCGGGCTTCACCCAGCCTGTGTCCGTTCGTGCTGAGCCTGTCGAAGCATGGGCGGACACAGGGCCTTCGACGGGCTCAGGCCGAACGGTGCTTGGGTTAGATGTTTGGCTCATGCGGAAAACTGCAGCGCGTGCAGCTGCGCGTAGCGGCCCTTCCGGGCGATCAGGTCGGCGTGGCTGCCGACTTCGACGATACGTCCGCCTTCCAGCACGACAATCCGATTGGCGCGCTCGATGGTGGAGAGCCGATGCGCGATGACCAGCGTGGTGCGGTTCTCCATCAGCGTCTCGAGCGCGGCCTGCACGTGGCGCTCGGATTCGCTGTCCAAAGCGGACGTGGCCTCGTCGAGGATCAGGATGGGCGCGTTCTTGAGGATCGCGCGTGCGATCGCAATTCTTTGACGCTGTCCGCCCGACAGCCGCATGCCGTTCTCGCCGATCAGCGTGTCCAGCCCGTCGGGCATGGCCTGGATGAAATCCCAGGCATGCGCGGCGATGCAGGCGGCGCGGATTTCGTCGGGCGTGGCATCGCGCTTGCTGCCGTAGGCGATGTTGTGCGCCAGCGTGTCGTTGAACAGCACCACGTCCTGCGACACCAGCGCGATGTGGCTGCGCAGGTTCTGCAAGGTGATGTCGTGGGTGTCGATGCCGTCGAGCTGGATGGTTCCGGAATCCGGGTCGTAGAAACGCGGCACCAGATTGGCCAGCGTCGTCTTGCCGGAGCCCGAGGCGCCGACCAGCGCCACCGTTTCGCCGGGCGCGATGTCGAGCGTGATGCCGGCCAGCGCCGGCGTGGTCTTGCCGGGATAGGTGAGCGTCACATCGCGCAGCGCCAGCCGCCCTTCGGTGCGGGGGAGGGTGCGGCTGCCGCTGTCGCGCTCGGCGTCTTCGTCGAGCATGGAGAAGATGGTCTCAGCGGCGGCCAGCCCGCGCTGCAGCTGGTCGTTGACCGAGGTGAGCCGTTTCAGCGGCGCGAACAGCAGCAGCATGGCCATGAAGAAGGCGACGAAGCCGCCCACCGTGGTGGCGTTGTCGCTCGCCTGGTCGGCGGCAATGTAGACGATGATGGCGAGCGCAATCGCGGCGATCAGCTGGATCACCGGTTCGTACACCGCGTTGGCGGCGACGCGCTTCATCTCGAACAGCCGTGCCAGATTGGCGGCCTGGCGGAAGCGTGTCTGCTCGTATTCCTCGCCGCCATAGAGCTTGACCACGCGATGCCCGCCCACTGCCTCGTCGACCACCTGGGTGATTTCACCGATGTTCTGCTGCGCCTTGCGTGAGAGTCCGCGCAAGCGCTTGCTGGCTACGCGTACCACCCACAGCGTGAGCGGCACCAGCGCGAACACGATCAGGGTCAGCTTCCAGTTCAGCCACAGCAGATAGCCGAGCAGTCCCAGCACCGTCACCGTGTCGCGCACCAGCGTGGTGAGCGAACTGGTGGCCGACTGCGTCACCTGGGTGACATTGAACGCCAGCTGCGCGATCAGCTGGCCGCTCGGGTTCTGGTCGAAGTAGCGCGTCGGCAGCGTCATCAGCTTGTCGAACATGGCGGCGCGCAGATCCATCACCAGGCGGCTGCCCACCCAGGCCATGCAGTAGGTGCTGACGAAGCTGGTGATGCCGCGCACGATGAAGAGTCCGAGCAGCAGAATCGGCACCCAGCGGATGAAAGCCTGGTCCTTGGCGACGAAGCCCTTGTCCAGCAGCGGCTTGAACAGCGCGGGCAGCGCGGGTTCGGTGGCGGCGGTGAGGACCAGCGCGACGAGGGACAGCGCGAACATGCGCCAATACGGCTTCACATAGCCGAGCAGGCGGACGTACAACTTGTGGCTGTGGTCGGCAGGCGTCATGGCAACAGGATGGCGAGCCCGGGGAAGGTGAGGAGGCCCGTGCTGTCGGGCATGGCAACGAGCCGCACTGACGCGCCGATGGCGGGTTCGCGCTTCACGTGTTCCTGAATCAGGTCCTGCGACGGGTTTTCGGGGTTTTCGGTCATGGGGTGGATATTGAAAAGCCCCGCGATTGTAACGCGCCGCGGTTTGCGGGCGTTGATTCTGTCGGGATGGGGCTCCTCGGTTGGAGGTTCCTGGCGGACGGAATTTTGTCGCTTATTCGCGCTCTGAAGCCGTGCCCTGAATGAATCCTCGAGCGTAGAATACGCGCCATGCCGGAACCCATCGACCTGCGCCCGCGCGCACAAAACCAGTTGGAGCAGCACCTCAGCGAGGTGCAGCTGCTGCTCGCGCGCCAGCGGCGCGTCGAGACCCTGGTGCAGAAGCAGGACATGCCGCGTCACGAGCTGGTCGAGGGGCTGGTTCACCGGCAGCATCTGGTCGAACTGCACAACCTGCTGCGCCGCCTGTCGGCCGGCGAGATCGCGCGGGTCATCGAGGCCTTGCCGGAGGAGGACCGCCTCGCCGCCTGGCAGGAGGTCGAGGAAAGCCGCTGCGAACTGGTTCTGGAAATCGTGTCGGACGACGTGCGCGCCGAACTGCTGGAGGCGCGCCCCCACAGCAGCGCGCGCAACATGCTCTCGGCCTTCGAGCTGAAGAACGGCCGGCTGAGCCAGGTCCGCATCGACAGCCGCGCCGACCTGGCCAACGTCAACCCGATGTGGATCGACCTCGTCGCCCCCACCGCAAGCGTGCGCGCCTGGGTCGGCGAGTTCTTCCAGCTGTACCTGCCCGACCCGGAAGACGTCACCGACATCGAGGAAAGCGCGCGCTTCTATATCGACGATAACGATGCGGTGCACATGAGCTCGAACTTCCTGCTCGACAAGCAGGGCGATTCGCGCAACGTCCCGGTGGCCTTCATCCTCCACCGCAACATCCTGTTCTCGGTCCGCAACGAGGAACTGCCGGTGTTCCGTCTGCAGCGGCTGCGCGCCCGCACCCAGCCCGGCTATGTCTCCGACGGCAAGGACGTCCTGCTGGACCTCTACGGCGCCGATGTCGAATACTCGGCCGACGCGCTCGAAGACGTCTACGCCGAATTCG
>DATCTE010000151.1:0-3682 GCA_036568085.1 Thiobacillus sp. | reverse complement strand
CGCCGCGTTATCGCATACGGTGACGACGAAATCGAAATGCGGCGCGTCGGGCTCGGCGAACTCATTCCACGATTTGCTGCGCAGTTCGCCGGTTGGAAAATGGTTCTTTTCGAGCAATTCCAGCGCAAACGGATTGACCCGCCCGGCTGGATGGCTGCCCGCGCTGTACGCCCGGAAGCGCCCCTTGCCGAGTTGATTGAGCAGCGATTCGGCCAGGATCGAGCGCGCCGAATTGCCTGTACACAGGAACAGCACGTTGAAAACAGGTTCGGCCATGGCCTCGTCTCCGTCGGGTCAGGCGGCGGCCGCTTGCAGGCCGAGTTTCTCGCGCACGGCGGCAACCAGCCGGGTACGGATGTCGTCGCGCACTGCGAGGAAGCTCTCCAGCGGCTCGCCGTGCGGATCATGGAACGGCAGGTGGATCGCCGGGATCGGCTTCGGGAAGATCGGGCAGGCTTCCTTCGCGTTGTCGCACACGGTGACCACCAGATCGATGTCCTCGCTCATCACCGCGTCTATGTCCTTCGGATGCAGGCCGTCGGTGTTGAGGCCGGCCTGCTTAAGCGCCGCGATCGCGCCATCGGCCACCTTGGGCTGCGGCCGGGTGCCGGCGGAGAGCGCGCGCACCTGGCCGGCGAGATCGTGGTTCAGCAGCACTTCGGCCATTTGCGAACGGCAGGAATTGCCGGTGCACAGCACCAGCACGGTGTATTTTTTTTCAGCCACGATGGCTCCCTTGATTGATGAAATAAAAACTCAGCAGCAGCCGCCCGCGGCCGGCTTGCCCTTGACCGGGATGCAGCCGGAAACCTTAGCGACCGGCTCGGGCACGCAGCACTCGCCCGCCGACTGCCCGCCGAACACTGGGATGCTGTCGAGCGTGTGGTAGGTTTCCCAGGCGATGCCGGTGGGATCGGTTGCCCAGTACTTGTCGGACTTGGCGTAGCAGCAGGCGGTGCCCATTTCCTCGACCACTTCGGCGTCGAGCTTTTGCAGGCGTACGTTCATCTCGGCCAGTTCGTCGGCGTTTTCCACCTGCACGCCCAGATGGTTGAGGCCGGGCGCCGCGCCACGCGCCGAGATCGCGAAGTTGACGCGCGGATCGTCGAGCATCCACTTGGCGTAGTCGTCCTTGGTGACGGTCGGCTCGGCGGCGAACATGGTTGAATAGAACTTGATGCTGGCGGCCAGATCGTCGACCGCGATGTGTACATGCAGGCGTTTCATGTTGACTCCTTTGAAGGATCGCAGGCCGGCGAACAGACCGGCGAGCAGGGATTGCCGCCGCAGCAGTTTTCGGTGAGAAAACCGAGCAGCGCGTTCATGGCCGCGAAATTCGCGGTGTAGATGACGAAGCGCCCCGCCTGCTGCGAATCCACCATGCCGGCGTGCGACAGTTCCTTCAGGTGGAAGGACAGCGAGGACGGCGCGATGCCGGTAAGTTCGCTGATCCGGCCGGCGGCAAGGCCGGCCGGCCCGGCCTGAACCAGCACGCGGAAGATGGCCAGACGGGAATCCTGGGCCAGGGCAGCGAGGGCAGTGACGACAGCTTTCGTTTCCATGTTTCAATTATATTTGAAATATGGAAACGAAAGCAAGCCCCCGTCCGAAGAAATGATTAAACACCCATCTGCGGAGAAAGCCGTTCGGGCACCCGCCTGCAACGGTGATTCAGTACTCGAAGGTGGGGCCCGATTGCGCGCCGGAACCCGCCGCCTCCAGCCCCAGAACATCGCGCGCCACCGCCTCGGCGACCTTGATGCCGTCCACCCCGGCCGAGAGGATGCCGCCCGCATAGCCCGCACCCTCGCCAGCCGGATACAAACCCTTGACGTTGAGACTCTGGAAATCGTCGCCACGGGTAATACGCACGGGCGACGAGGTACGCGTCTCGACGCCGGTCAGCACCGCGTCCTTCATGGCAAATCCCTTGATCTGCTGGTCGAAGGCCGGCAGTGCCTCACAGATCGCCTCGATGGCATAGGGCGGCAGCGCACTCGCGAGGTCGGTGAGATGCACGCCGGGCTTGTACGAGGGTTCGACGCTGCCGAGAAGGGTGGACGCCCTGCCCGCGAGAAAGTCGCCGACCAGTTGCCCGGGCGCCTCGTAGCTGCCGCCGCCGAGTTCGAAGGCACGCGCTTCCAGTTTCCTTTGCAGTTCGATGCCGGCGAGCGGGTCTTTGCTGGGGAAGTCCTCGGGCGTGATGCCCACCACGATGCCGGCGTTGGCGTTGCGCTCGTTGCGCGAATACTGGCTCATGCCGTTGGTGACCACGCGACCGGGTTCGGAAGTCGCCGCCACCACGGTGCCGCCGGGACACATGCAGAAGCTGTACACCGAGCGGCCGTTTTTCGCGTGGTGCACCAGCTTGTAATCCGCGGCGCCGAGCAGCGCGTTGCCGGCATTCGGCCCCAGCCGCGCACGGTCGATCAGCGACTGCGGGTGCTCGATGCGGAAGCCGATGGAAAAGGGCTTGGCTTCCATGTAGACGCCGCGCGCGTGCAGCATTTCAAATGTATCCCTGGCGCTGTGACCGAGCGCGAGGATAACGTGATGGCTGCGCAGCGTTTCGCCGCTGGCGAGCGTCACGCCGCGGATGCTTTTACCGTTGGGACCGTCCTCGACCAGCACGTCGGTGACGCGCTGCTGGAAGCGGATCTCGCCGCCCAGTTCCTCGATCTCGTGGCGCATCGTCTCGACCATGCCGACCAGGCGGAAGGTGCCGATGTGCGGCTTCGATACGTAGAGGATTTCTTCCGGCGCGCCCGCCTTGACGAACTCGGTCAGTACCTTGCGCCCGAGATGACGCGGATCCTTGATCTGGCTGTAGAGCTTGCCGTCGGAAAACGTGCCCGCCCCGCCCTCGCCGAACTGCACGTTGGATTCGGGATTGAGCACCTTCTTGCGCCACAGCCCCCAGGTATCCTGCGTGCGCTCGCGCACCGCCTTGCCGCGCTCCAGCACGATCGGCCTGAAGCCCATCTGCGCCAGCACCAGTGCGGCGAAGATGCCGCAGGGGCCGAAGCCGACGACGATGGGGCGTTCGGTCTGGTTCTCCGGCGCTTGTGCCAGGTGTTCTGGTGCGTGGCCGACGAAGCGATAGCTCATATCCGGCGTCGGCGCGAGGTGGCGGTCGTTGCGGAATTTCTTCAGCAGCGCCGCCTCGTTCTTCACCTCGACGTCGACCGCGTAGACCAGCAGCAACGCGTGCTTCTTGCGCGCGTCGTAGCTGCGCTTGAAGATGCTGAAGCCGACGAGCGCGTCGTCCGCCAGCTCCAGGCGCTTCAGGATCGCAGCCCGCAAGGCGTCCGCAGGATGGTCGAGCGGGAGTTTGAGTTCAGTCAGTCGCAACATGATGTGTTCGTAAATAATTCAACGCGCCCTGTCCCGCCACGCGTCCACTGGCCAAGCAGGCCGTCAGCAGATAACCGCCGGTGGGCGCTTCCCAGTCGAGCATCTCGCCGGCGCAGAACATGCCGGGCAACTTGTGCAGCATCAGCTTGTCGTCGAGCGCCTCGAAGCGCACGCCGGCGGCACTGCTGATCGCCTCGTCGAGCGGGCGTGGTGCGCTAAGCGCAAGCGGCAGCGATTTTATCGCGTGGGCGAGCTTCACCGGGTCGTTCAGTTGCTCGGCCGACAGGATTTCGCGCAGCAGCGCCATTTTCACGCCCTTGATGCCGGC
>DATCTE010000150.1:0-2179 GCA_036568085.1 Thiobacillus sp. | reverse complement strand
GCCAGCTGGGCGATGCCCTCGGGGTAGGTGGCGGAAAACAGCAGCGTCTGGCGCTCGGCCGGGCACTGGCGCACCACGCTTTCGATGTCGGCCAGAAAGCCCATGTCGAGCATGCGGTCGGCCTCGTCGAGCACCAGCGTGTTGACCTGGGAGAGCGAGAGCGTCTTGTTCTGCACGTGGTCGAGCAGGCGGCCAGGCGTCGCCACCAGGATTTCGACGCCGGTTTTCAGGATCGGAATCTGTGTGTTGATGTTGACGCCGCCATACACCACCAGCGAACGCAGCGGCACGTGCTTGGTGTAGGCCTGCACGGCCTCCTCGACCTGGATCGCCAGCTCGCGCGTGGGGGTGAGGATCAGCGCACGGATCGGATGCTTGGCCGGCGAGGTGCCGTTGTTGGCGAACGGCAGCAGGCGCTGGATCAGCGGTAGCGCGAAGGCCGCCGTCTTGCCGGTACCGGTTTGCGCGGCGCCGAGAATGTCGCCGCCCTGCAAGGCAAGCGGAATCACCTGCGCCTGAATCGGTGTCGGTGTCGCGTAGCCCATTTCGTCGAGGGCACGCAGGATGTCGGGCGCCAGCCCGAGTTCAGCAAAAGTCGTCAAAGTCTGTCCAGTTAAATCCGATCCGATCAAATCCGGATCCAGTCAAAACCTGCCGTCTGACAGGCCACGCGCACGTCTTCGTCCGCGCAATTCAACACCTGGGCCAGTGCGCGCTGCGCCAGGGCAGACGTATTATTCTTGCGCGAAACGTGTGCCGCCATCACGCATTGAAGCTTGTCGTGCTTCAGCTTATCCAGCAAGGCCGCCGACTGGCCGTTTTCCAGATGGCCGAAACGTCCGCCTACGCGACGCTTGAGGCTGGCGGGATACGGCCCGTTCTCCAGCATCGCTGCGTCGTGATTGCATTCCAGCACCAGCGCATCGACCTCGGCCAGCATGGCCTCGATATGCGGCGTGCTGCAGCCGGTATCAGTCAACACGCCCAGACGGCGGTTGCCGTCGCCGAACACATACTGCACCGGCTCGCGCGCATCGTGCGGCACCGGAAACGGCTGGATTTCCAGGTCGTCCACCGCAAACGCCGCGTGGCTATCGATCACCCGCACCGCCACGCCGTCGAGGTCCTGCGCCATCGCCAGCGTGCCGGCGGTCAGCCACACCGGCAGCTTGTGCTTGCGCGCCAGCCGCCCCACCCCGCCGATATGGTCGCTGTGCTCGTGGGTCACGACGATGCCGGCCAGGTCGGCGGCTGCGAGCTTGAGCCGCGCCAGCCGCGCCACGCTGTCGGCCAGCCCGAAACCGCAGTCCATCAGTACCCGGGTGGAACCAGCCTCGACCACCAGGCCGTTGCCTTCGCTGCCGCTGCCCAGGCTTGCAAACCGCATCAAGCGCCTTCGCCCGTCACTTCAATTACTTCAATTCCTTGTGCAGCAGATTGATAATGCGATTACGCGTCTTGTCGTCGGCCGGCTTGCCGTCGGTGCCGGTGACGCTGACCCGGCTCTTCTCGCCCGCCTCGCTGACCACGATCTGCAGTTGCGGCGAGGCCTGTGGCTTCTTGCTGCGCCAGAAGGCGAGCTTGGCGAACATGCCGTCGTCGCGCTTGCTGGCGTTGTCGATGTCGGGATCGATGTAGCGCACGAAATAGATGCCCTTGGAACGGTCGCGGTCTTCCACCGCAAAGCCGACGCGATCGAGCGCGAGGCCGACCCGACGCCAGGCACGGTCGAAGCCTTCATCCATTTCCAGCACCGGGACGCCGGCGTCCTGGACAATGCGCGCCTGTTCAGGCTGCTGCTGTTGGGTCAGCAGGGCAGCGGCGCGGCTCTTCTCCACCCCGAAGCGCAGCATCAGGCGGCGCAGCATTTCAGCTTCGAGTTCGGGATCGGGCTGGCGCGGCTCCCATTTGGTCTGGTCCTTGCCCTCGGTCGTATAGACCTCCTTCATGCCGCGGTGGCTGATGTAGATCTCGGTGCCGTCCTTGCCCGTTTCGATGCGTGTGCGGAACTTGTCGCGCTCGGCGGTGGAATACAGGCCGTCGATCACCTTGCCAAGCGTGCGGCGGATCACGTCCTGCGGGATCTTGGCCCGGTTTTCCGCCCAGTCGGTTTCCATGATGCCGGTCGCGGGCGACTCCATGTTGATGATGAAGCCGTTCTCCTGCCAGAAGTCCTTGA
>DATCTE010000149.1:0-2056 GCA_036568085.1 Thiobacillus sp. | reverse complement strand
CTCGATCAGTCCGGCACGGCGGAACTGCAGGGCCGACAGGTTGACCGACATGGTGAGGTCGGGCAATCCCGCCTGCCGCCACGCCTGGGCCTGACGGCAGGACTGCTCGATTACCCAGGCGCCGATGGGCACGATCAGGCCGCAGTCTTCCGCCACCGGGATGAACCGGGCCGGCGGTACGTCGCCCAGTTCCGGATTGTGCCAGCGCAGCAGCGCCTCCACGCCGGTCACCTTGCCGCCGTCGGCGTCCAGTTGCGGCTGATAGTGCAACTGCAGTTCGGCCCGATAGAGCGCCTGATGCAGCCGGTTCCGCAGCATCAGGTGCTCGTGGGCCTGCCGGTTCATCCGGTCGTCGAAGAAGCGGTAGGTGTTGCGGCCCGCGTCCTTGGCGTTGTACATCGCCGTATCGGCTTTCTGCAGCAGGCTGTCGAAATCGCTGCCGTCCTGCGGATACATGGCGACGCCGATGCTGCAGGATGCGTTCATCGCGTGGCCGTTGATCTCCACCGGTTCGGCCAGCTGCCTGAGGATATCGGCCGCGACGCGTTCCACCGTTTCCATGTCCGGAATCTCGTTGAGCAGCAGGATAAATTCGTCGCCGCCCTGGCGGCTGATGGTGTCGCTGTCGCGCGTGCAATGGATCAGTCGCTTGACGGCCTCCAGCAGCAGTTTGTCGCCGGCAGCGTGCCCCAGGGTATCGTTCACCATCTTGAAGTTGTCGAGATCGAGGTACAGCATCGCCACATGCTTCCGCGACCGCTGTGCCCGGGCCAGTGCCTGCTCGAAACGGTCGCGCAGCAACACCCGATTGGGCAGGCCGGTGAGGACGTCGTGGTGGGCGAGAAACTCGATGCGCGCCTCCGCCTGCCTGCGCTCGGTGATGTCCTGGCAGGCGCCATAGAGACGACGATGGCGGGTGTTCCCGTCCTCCGCCTCCACCGCCAGCGTATAGGCACGGATGTAGTGGGTGGAACCGTCCTTCGCGAGAATGCGCAGTTCGCATTCGCTGCGCTGTCCCGATGCCAGATGGGCGATATTGCGATCGAATTCGGGCAGGTCATCCGGATGCACATACCTGCGCCACCAGCCCTGTTGCAGGATTTCGTCCAGCGTATAGCCGAAGACGCGGTCCACCGAGGCAGTCGCCCAGTCGACGGCCAGAACACCGTCCTCCGTCTGCACGCAGGAATACAGCAGATCGGTCGCCACGCTTGAAATCAGTCGGTAGCGCTCCTCGCTCTCGCGCAGCGCCTGTTCCATCCGCTTGCGTTCGCTGATGTCGATGAAATTGACCACCGCCCCCACCAGCTGGCCGTTGCGGTACATCGGGCGCGACCAGTACTCGACCGGGAAGCGGGTGCCGTCCTTGCGCCAGTGCACCTCGCTGTCCACATGGGTCGGCTTGCCCTCCAGGGTGGAGCAGCGGATGTGGCACTGTTCCTTGGGATAGGGGCGGCCGTCCGGATAGGTGTGGTGGATCAGGGCATGGATGCCCTTGCCGAGGATTTCCTCCTGTGTGTAACCCAGCATGGCAAGGCAGGCCGGATTCACGAAGGTGCAGATGCCCTGGCTGTCTACCCCGAAAATCGCCTCGGGGGAGGAGTCCAGCAGCAGGCGGAAGCGTTCCTCGCTCTCGCGCAGGGCCGTCAGCGACGCACGGTTGCCCATTGCCACGCCGAGATCGGTGGCCAGCTTTTCCAGCAACATCACCTTTTCCAGGCCGAATATGTGTGCTTCCTGGCTGTAGACATTGAGCGCCCCGATCACGCGCCCCTGCACCCGCAACGGGGTGGCCGCCGACGCGCGATACCCCTGGGCACGCGCGCGCTCCCGCCATGGCGCAAACCGCCGGTTGGTCTCGGTATCGTTGTTGACCACGGTGGTACCCGTGCGAATCGCGGTGCCGGTGGGTCCATGCCCCTGCGGCGTATCATCGCAGCGGATATGCGCGCGGGCGAGGTAGTCCTGGGCAAACCCGGCCTCGGCCACCGGGCGCACCGTCACGCCATCCTCGTCCACCAGGCCGATCCAGGCCATGCGGAACAGATCATCCCGC
>DATCTE010000148.1:0-3253 GCA_036568085.1 Thiobacillus sp. | reverse complement strand
CGATGCGGCGTATCCAGCCGAGGATGAAGTCCTGCTCGTCGCGCGAGAGCGCGGCGAGCTCGGCGGCGAGCCGCTCGACCTTGAAATAGGTGAATTCGGTTTCCAGCCAGACGTGGAGACTGGCCTCCATCTCGGCAGCGGAGAGCGGCGGCTGCGCCATCAGAAGATGGACGAGGACAGTTCCTGGATCGCCTTCAGCATGTCGGCATCGTCGGTGACCGCCTGCGCGACGGCCGACTTGCACGCCGTCACCGGACTGATGCCGTCGGCGATCAGCTTGCCGGCATGCACCAGCAGCCGCGTCGAGGCGCCTTCCTCCAGCCCGCTGCCCTTGAGGTTGCGCGTCATCTGCGCGAAGCGCACCAGGTTGTCGGCGATGGCGTCGCTGACGCCCGATTCGCTGGCGACAATGCGGCGTTCGAGTGCGGCCGACGGGTAGTCGAATTCCAGCGCGACGAAGCGCTGCCGGGTCGACTGCTTCAAATCCTTCAGCACGCTCTGGTAGCCGGGGTTGTAGGAGATGGCGAGGCAGAACTCGGGGGGCGCTTCGACGATCTGCCCCAGCTTTTCCATCGGCAGGGTACGGCGGTCGTCGGCCAGCGGGTGGATCACCACCATGGTGTCCTTGCGCGCCTCGACGATTTCATCGAGATAGCAGATGCCGCCGCAGCGCACCGCGCGGGTGAGCGGGCCGTCGACCCACACGGTTTCGCCACCCTTCACCAGATAGCGGCCCACCAGGTCGGACGCAGTGAGGTCGTCATGACACGACACGGTGATCAGGGGTCGTTTGAGCCGCCACGCCATGTGCTCCATGAAGCGCGTCTTGCCGCAGCCGGTGGGGCCTTTCAGCAGCACCGGGATCTGCTGCCGGTAGGCAGCCTCAAATAGCTGGATCTCGTCACCGACCGCTTCGTAGTAGGGCTCTTTTTCGATGAGATGATGCGCAGGGTCGAGGGTGCGGGCGTTCATGATGGGGGCATGGGAAGGTTGGTTCAGAAGCAGCCGGCTCGCTGTTTCTTGCGTTCGAGGTCTTTGACTTCCTGGTTCCACGCGTCCATCTGTTTCTGCGTGTAGCCCTTGCGATGTGCTTGGTCCATTTTGTCGACGACTCGCCCCAGCTTGTCGGTGAGCGCGTCGCACTTGCTTGTCGACGCACGTGATACGGATTTTTCGCTGGATTTCCGGGCCTCGAGGTGAATCGAGGCGGGTTCTTTGGCAGGTGTCACCGGTTTTGCTGATTTGGCGGCGTGGGCCTGGACAGGCTGCCCCCCTACCGGGTCAGCCTGTGGTGCAGGATCAATTTCGACCGTGCGGACTTCCCGCGCATTGCGGCAGGGCAGGTTGGAATAGGTAACCTCTCCCTTTGCATCGATGCATTTGTTGAGCGTGGCGGCTTCCACATGGAGTGGGAGTGCCACGACAAGAATGCCCGCTAATCCAATCAGGCTACGCATCGGAAGCTCAGTGCTCGCCCGAGTATTTGTCGTCCTCCAGCGCCATCTTCTGCTGGAATTCGGCTTCCTTTTCCTGCTCGGCCAGGGCGCGGCGACGGGCCAGACGCTTTTCGTAGGCATCCGGGCGTTCCTCAACAAACTTTTCGCCGAACAGGGTGTGGCGCAGGAAATTCAGGCCGAAGTCGAGCAGGGCCTCGTCGTCGGCGATCAGCAGCGCCATGACGTCGACCGGGATATCGTAGGTATCGTTGAAGCTTGGGCTCATGACAAACGCGCGGAAACGGTCGACGTCGTAGCTCGCCATGAAGAACAACTGGTTGGAAACGGGTGTCGGTTTGCCGATGGCGGGGCCGGCCGATTTGCGCTTGACCACCAGCTGGCGCCAGGCGTGCGCCTTCCGGTCGTACTCGTCGACGCCCTGTTCGTGGCGGTATTCCTCGATGGTCTGGGTCTTGTCCTCGAAATGGCCAAGGCAGTGCGGTTCCTTGACCATGGCATAGGCGCTGCGGTCGACGTATTCGTCCGAGCGGCGCATGGTCAGCAAGGCGACAGGGTAGTAGCGGCAGGCGGTCGGGCGGTCCTCGTAGACGCCGCAGCCTTCAGGCGTCATGAACTGACAGGCGGTGCCGCCTTCGACCGGGTTCAGCTTGATGCCAGGCATGCCGTCCTTGTCCATCTCGAACGGCACCGAGTACTGCTTGAGGAAATCACCCGACGACATGTCCAGGCGTTTTTTCAGGCGCAATACGTCATAGGGCGTCAACGGAATGTCGATGTTGCTGCAGCAGGCGTTCCAGCACTTGACGTTGCGATGACAACGAAATTGGAACTGTGCGTTTTCCGCCAGCATGATGGGTTTGACCGGGCTGCCCCCAAACGGGGAGTCGTTGATCATGTCCTTGAATTCATCTTCGTTCATCTCTTACTGCCTTTCGGGGGCGAACCCCACTTCATTTAACACACACGCGAAAGCATAAGGGTACGCGCTTTCGGCTGGGTGCTAAACCCTGTTGGTCTTGCAGTTTATCTACCTGAAAAAAACCGGGCGCCAGAAGGCGCCCGGAGTTTACTGCCTACTTGATGAATCAGTGAGCAGCGGGCTTGAACAGCTTGGACTTGTCGACCAGATCCACGTGGGCACGCTTGAAGCAGTTCCACTGTTTGGAGTTCTTGTCGTAGACCGAGTTCACGAAGCAGTGCCAGTTTTCCTCATCGACAAAGTTCTTGTCCATGCGGTAGTAGAAGCCGGGGTAACGGCTTTCTTCGCGGAACTGGATGTGCTTCATGTGGGCTTCGGCCGTCAGGATGCGATGGTAGTTTTCCCACGCGCGCAGCAGTTCGTGCAGGTCCTTCGCACGCATCTTCTCGGCGTCTTCCTTCAGCATGTTCAGCTTGTCTTCCGCCACGCCCAGCATGTTGGCATTGGTCGTGTAGTAGGTCGCGACGCCGGCCACATACTCGTCCATGATCTTCTGCAGACGGAACTGCAGCATCTTGGGCGTGATGTAGTTGGGGTTGACGTCGATCGCCGTGGTGTAGTCCTTGTGCTCGAGGAAGGTACGCACCGGCTTGTAGATGTCTTCCACCAGCTGCTCGACGGAGGTGTCGAGTTCGGGCTTCAGGTCCTTGTTGTCGATGCAGTACTTGACCATGGACTTGGCGCACATGCGGCCTTCGGCGTGGGAGCCGGAGGAGAACTTGTGGCCGGACGCGCCCACGCCGTCGCCGGCGGTGAACAGGCCCTTGACCGTGGTCATCGAGCGGTAGCCCCAGTTCCAGCCCTTCGGCAGGTGGCC
>DATCTE010000147.1:0-2222 GCA_036568085.1 Thiobacillus sp. | reverse complement strand
GAGTGCACGCCTGCCTGTTCGATGTGTTCCATCACGCCGCCGATGAAGGTGCGCTTGCCGTCGGACAGGCAATCGACGTCGACTTCGATCGCGTCGTTCAGGAAGCGGTCTAGCAGCACCGGCGAGTCGTGCGACACCTTGACCGCTTCGCGCATGTAGCGCTCGAGGTCACGCTGCTCGTGGACGATTTCCATCGCGCGGCCGCCCAGCACATAGGACGGGCGGACCACCAGCGGATAGCCGATTTCCTGCGCCAGGCGCAATGCGTCTTCCTCGGTGCGCGCAGTGCGGTTGGGCGGCTGGCGCAGCGCCAGGTCCTGCAGCAGCTTCTGGAAGCGCTCGCGGTCCTCGGCGGCGTCGATCATGTCCGGCGAGGTGCCGACGATGGGCACGCCGTTGGCTTCCAGATCCAGCGCCAGCTTCAGCGGGGTCTGGCCGCCGTACTGCACGATCACGCCGACCGGCTTTTCCTTGTCGACGATCTCCAGCACGTCTTCCAGCGTCAGCGGCTCGAAGTACAGGCGGTCGGACGTGTCGTAATCGGTGGACACGGTTTCCGGGTTGCAGTTGACCATGATGGTCTCGAAGCCGTTTTCGCGCAGTGCCAGTGCGGCATGCACGCAGCAGTAGTCGAACTCGATGCCCTGGCCGATGCGGTTCGGTCCGCCGCCCAGCACCATGATCTTCTTCGCGTCGGTCGGGTGCGCCTCGCACTCTTCCTCGTAGGTCGAGTACATGTAGGCGGTCTGCGTGGCGAACTCGGCCGCGCAGGTGTCGACCCGCTTGTAGACCGGATGCAGCGCCAGTTCACCCCGGCGTGCGCGCACCGCGTGCTGGTCGGTGTTCAGAAGTTTGGCCAGCCGACGGTCGGAGAAGCCGGCGCGCTTCAGTTCGCGAAGTTCGTCGCGGCCGAGATCGGCCAGCGCCCGTCCGGTCAGCGAAGTTTCCAGTTCGATCAGGCCCTGGATCTGGTCGAGGAACCAGGGGTCGATTTTCGACACCGCATGGATCTCCTCCAGGCTCATGCCGACACGGAAGGCATCGCCCACGTACCAGATGCGCTCGGGGCCGGGCGACATCAGTTCGGCCTCGATCTCGTCGCGGTCGGTGGTCTTGGGGTCGAAACCGTCGACGCCGACTTCCAGCCCGCGCAGGGCTTTCTGCAGCGATTCCTGGAAGCTGCGCCCCATCGCCATCACCTCGCCGACCGACTTCATCTGCGTGGTCAGGCGGTCGTCGGCCTGCGGGAATTTCTCGAATGCGAAGCGCGGCACCTTGGTGACCACGTAGTCGATCGACGGCTCGAACGAGGCCGGGGTCGCGCCGCCGGTGATGTCGTTCTGCAGTTCGTCGAGCGTGTAGCCGACCGCCAGCTTGGCCGCCACTTTGGCGATGGGGAAACCGGTCGCCTTGGATGCCAGCGCGCTTGATCGCGACACGCGCGGGTTCATCTCGATTACCACCATGCGGCCGTCCGCCGGGTTGATCGAGAACTGCACGTTGGAGCCGCCGGTGTCGACGCCGATCTCGCGCAGCACCGCGAGGCTGGCGTTGCGCATGATCTGGTATTCCTTGTCCGTCAGCGTCTGCGCCGGCGCCACGGTGATCGAGTCGCCGGTGTGCACGCCCATCGCGTCGAAGTTCTCGATCGAGCAGACGATGATGCAGTTGTCCTTGGTGTCGCGGACCACCTCCATCTCGAATTCCTTCCAGCCCAGCACCGATTCCTCGACCAGCACCTCGGTCGTCGGCGACAGCTCTAGGCCGCGGGTCACGATGTCGACCAGCTCCTCGCGGTTGTAGGCGATGCCGCCGCCGCTGCCACCGAGGGTGAAGCTGGGGCGGATGATGGTCGGGTAGCCGACGGTGGCCTGGATGCGGATGGCCTCGTCCAGCGAGCGCGCGACCTCGGCCTTCGGGCACTCCAGGCCGATCTCGCGCATGGCGACGCGGAACAGCTCGCGGTCCTCGGCCATGCGGATGGCTTCGCGCTTGGCGCCGATCAGCTCCACGTTGTACTTGTCGAGCACGCCGGCGTCGGCCAGGTCCAGCGCGCAGTTGAGCGCGGTCTGGCCGCCCATGGTCGGCAACAGCGCGTCGGGCTTCTCCTTGGCGATGATGCGCTCGACCGTGGCCGGGTTGATCGGCTCGATGTAGACGGCGTCGGCCATCTCCGGGTCGGTCATGATCGTGGCCGGGTTCGAGTTCACCAGCACCACGCG
>DATCTE010000146.1:0-8476 GCA_036568085.1 Thiobacillus sp. | reverse complement strand
GATCGGCGTGGCGACCACCGCGCTGATGGCGCTGGCCGGCGTCTACCCGCTCGATTATCTGCTCACCCAATACACGCCGTATGCAACGATTTTACTCGGCTGGGCCGAGGCGTTTTCGACCGGCATGGCGGTGACGGTGATGGCGGTCTATCGCCCGGCCTGGCTGGAAACCTTCGATGACGCCAAATATATCCAGAACAAGTAGCACCTTGCCTATCCAGTATCCCGACCTGCCGGTCAGCCAGCGCCGCGACGACATCCTCGCCGCGCTGCAGAAAAACCGCGTGCTGATCCTGTGCGGCGAGACCGGCTCGGGCAAGACCACGCAGATTCCCAAGATGTGCCTGGAGGCCCGGCTTGGGTCAGAGGCAGCGCGTCCCGGCAAGCTGATCGGCTGCACCCAGCCGCGCCGCATCGCCGCGCGCTCGGTGGCGGCACGCATCGCACAGGAACTGGGCGGCGAACTGGGCGTGCTGGTCGGCTACAAGGTGCGCTTCACCGACACCGTACGCCACGATACCGCGATCAAGGTGATGACCGACGGCATCCTGCTGGCCGAAAGCCAGGGCGATCCGCTGCTTTCGCGCTACGACACCATCATCATCGACGAGGCGCACGAGCGCAGCCTCAACATCGATTTCCTGCTCGGCTACCTGAAGACGCTGGTGGAGCGACGCGCCGACCTGCGCGTGGTCATCACCTCGGCCACCATCGACGCTGAACGCTTCTCCAGGCATTTCAACGACGCGCCGGTGATCGAGGTATCGGGCCGGACGTATCCGGTAGAAATCCGCTGGCGGCCCATTGAGCGCGAGGAGCCTGCCACCCCGGCCAAGGGCGAGCGCGAGAAAAAGGACAAGGACGCGCCCGACCAGATCGCCGCCATCCTCGACGCCACCGACGAGCTGGCGCGCCTCGGCCCCGGCGACATCCTGGTGTTCCTGCCGGGCGAGCGCGAAATCCGCGACACCGCCGAGGCGCTGCGCAAGCATCACCCGCCCGGCACCGAGATCCTGCCGCTGTTCTCCCGCCTGTCTGTGGCCGAGCAGGACGCGATCTTCAGGCCGACCAGCGCGCTGCGCCGCATCGTGCTGGCGACCAACGTGGCGGAAACCTCGCTCACCGTGCCCGGCATCCGCTACGTGATCGACCCCGGCACTGCGCGGGTGAAGCGTTATTCGGCGCGCAACAAGGTCGAGCAGCTGCTGATCGAGAAAGTCTCGCAGGCGTCGGCCAACCAGCGCGCCGGGCGCTGCGGCCGGGTGGCCGACGGCGTCTGCATCCGTCTTTACGACGAGGCCGATTTCGCCAACCGCCCAAGATTCACCGACCCCGAACTGCTGCGTTCGTCGCTGGCCGGCGTCATCCTGCGCATGAAGTCGCTCGGGCTGGGTGACGTCGTGGGCTTCCCTTTCATCGACCCGCCGAGTTCACGGCTGGTGACCGACGGCTACCAGTTGCTGGCCGAGCTGCATGCGCTCGACGAGCAAGGGCAGCTCACCAAGATTGGCACCAAACTCGCCAGGCTGCCGCTCGACCCGCGCATCGCCCGTATGCTGCTTGCGGCCGAGCAGCAGCGCTGCGTCAACGAGGTGCTGATCATCGCCAGCGCGCTGTCGGTGCAGGACCCGCGCGACCGCCCGATGGAGCGCGCGCAGGTGGCCGACGAAAAGCACAAGCTGTTCGCCGACGAGCGTTCCGATTTCATGGGCTGGCTCAAGCTGTGGCGCTGGTACGAAGAGCAGGTGCAGCACAAGAAGACTAACCGCCAGCTGCAGACGCTGCTGCAGGATCATTTCCTGTCCCCGCGGCGGATGCGCGAATGGCGCGACATCCACGGCCAGCTGCATGCGCAGGTGAGCGAACTCGGCCTGCGCGAGAACGACAAGGACGCCGGCTACGACACGATTCATCAGGCGCTGCTGACGGGGCTCCTCGGCAACATCGGCTTCAAGTCCGACGATGCGAAGGCACGCCCCAAGCCCGGTGAGGGTAACTACCAGGGCGCGCGCGGCATCAAGCTGTCGATCCACCCCGGCTCGGCGCTGGCGAAGAAGGGACCGAAGTGGATCATGGCCGCCGAGCTGACCGATACGGGCAGGCTGCTTGCGCGCACCGTGGCCGAGGTGCGGCCGGAATGGATCGAGGCGGCGGGGCGCCATCTGCTCACCCGCATGTACATCGAGCCGCACTGGGAAAAGGACGGCGCCCGCGTGGTGGCGTTCGAGCGCGTGAGCCTGTATGGCATCACCCTGGTGCCGCGGCGCAAGATCCACTACGGTCCCATCGACCCGGAACTCTCGCGCGAGCTGTTCATCCGCGGCGCGCTGGTGGCCGGCGAGTACGACACGCGCGCACCATGGTTCGCCCACAACCGCGCGCTGATCAAGGAAATCGAGGACCTCGAACACAAGGCGCGAAAATCCGGCGTGTGGCTGGATGAGGAGCGCATCTTCCGCGTGTTCGACGCACGCATTCCTGCCGGGCTTCACAACGGCGCGGCGTTCGAGACCTGGCGTGCGGAAGCCGAAGCCGCCGACCCGAAAATCCTGTTCCTGCAGCGCGAGGACATCCTAGGCGAAGGGCTCGGCGCCGACCACACGCTGTTCCCCGAGACGATGGTGGTCGACGGCATGGCGTGCACGCTGAAATACCGCTTCGAGCCGGGCCACGCGCTCGACGGCGTGACACTGCGGCTGCCGCTGTACCTGCTCAACCGCATCGAAGCGGCGCAGATCGACTGGCTGGTGCCCGGGCTGATTCGGGAGAAGCTCACCGCCTTGCTGAAATTCCTGCCCAAGGACAAGCGCCGTCCGCTGATTCCGCTGCCCGATACGGTGACAGCATTTCTGGGCACGGCGAAGCCGGGCGAGCAGACGCTGACCGAGGCGCTGGCCGGATTCATCCGCAGGAAGACCGGCACCGACATCCATCCCGACGAGTGGAAGGGCGAACTGCCGGCGCACCTGAAAATGAACCTCAGCGTGATCGACGACAGCGGGCAGGAACTCGCCGGCGGCCGCGATCTCGCCGCGCTGCGCCAGCAGCTCGGCGGCGCGGCGCGCATCACCTACGGCGGCGGTGCCGAGGACAGCGAATTCGAGCGCACGGGCCTGACTGAATGGAATTTCGGCGACCTGCCCGCGCAGGTGAAATTCAAGCGCGGCGGGCGCGAGTTGATCGGCTATCCGGCGCTGGTCGACAACGGCGAGAGCGTCGACCTGCGGCTGCTCGATGCAGCCGACGTGGCGGAGATCGAGACCCGGCGCGGCGTCGTGCGCCTGCTGCGGATCGCGCTGGCGGCGCAGTTCAAGCAGCTCGACAAGGATCTCGCGCGCGAAACCGCGCTGGCGCTGAAATTCCGCAGCTTCGGCAGTCCCGAGCAGCTGCGCGCGGCGCTGATTGACGCGATCGCCACCCGCGCGCTGCTGGGCGACGACGATACCCCGCGCGACGGGAAAACCTTCGGCAGGCAGAAGGAACGCGCCAAACCCAGAATTGCCGTGGTGAAGCAGGCGCTCCTGCGCGACGTGGCGGACATCCTCGACCTGCATGCGCAGGTGGCGGCGCGGCTCAACGCCAAGCCGCAGTTCACCGCGGCGATGCGCGACGAGCACGCGCACCTGGCCGCGCTGGCGACCGCCGACTTCATCACCGCCACGCCCTGGGCACACCTGAAGGACCTGCCGCGCTATTTGAAAGGCATCCTCAAGCGGCTGGAGAAGCTGCCCGCCGCCGAGCAGCGCGACGCGCGCGGCATGGCCGGCGTGCTGACGCTGCAGAACAAGTATCTGGCGCGGTGCGCGCAAGTGAAGGGCGAAGTGCCCGCTGCACTGGCTGACTTCCGCTGGCAACTGGAGGAACTGCGAATATCTTTATTTGCCCAGGAACTGAAAACCCCGTTCCCGGTATCGGTGAAGCGGCTCGACAAGCTGTGGGACGAGCTTGCCAGACAGCCGCTGAATTGAGTAGGGTTACGGTGTCTGGTTGAGCAAGCCTTGCTATATTCGGCCAGTCTTTGACGCGCCTGGCTTTGTCGGCAATCCTCGCCATAGTATGACTATGGCTGCGGTTTCCTTCGCGCCAGACACGCCAAATCCTTGGCCTCTGTATTGACGCAGACTTACTCAACCAGACACCCGCATGAGCGAACGCGTCTTCAACCTGCCGAACGTCATCACCCTGCTGCGCCTGGCCGCCGTGCCGGGCGTGGCGTGGCTGATCCTGCATCAGCGCTGGGACGCCGCGTGCTGGCTGTTCCTGGCGGCCGCGGTATCGGATGGCATCGACGGCCTGCTGGCACGCTGGCTCAATCAGCTGACCCAGCTGGGCGCCGCGCTCGACACCGTTGCCGACAAGGCGCTGGGCGTGGTGACGCTGGTGATGCTGACGCAGGCGGAGGCGATTCCGCTGTGGGTGACGCTGGCGATCCTGCTGCGCGACACCGTCATCGTGCTGGGGGCGCTGAGCTACCGCGGGCTGGCAGGGCACCTGGAAATCCACCCGACCTGGCTCGGCAAGACGCACATGTTCGCCGAATTCGCGTTGCTGGCGCTGGTGCTGGGCGGGCTGGCCAGGCTGCTGGCGCTGGACGACTGGCTGCTGCCGCTGTTCGTCGGCGTGTTCGCCATCGCCGTGACATCGGGCGTGCAGTATGTGTGGATCTGGAGCGCCAAGGCGCGCCGCGAACGCGAGGCGATCCGCCTCAAGCCGCATTGATTCGTTTCACTTGGGCGTGAAATTGGCGTTAACACGCCCTAGAACGGCAGGCAGCTTTGACGCTCCGACTCACAGCCGGATTTGACCCGGTACATGGCGGCGTCGGCGGCCCGGATCAACGCGTCTTCGTCGCTGCCGTCGTCGGGGTAGAGTGACTGGCCAATGCTGGCGTCGATTTCCAGGTGCAGGTCGCCAAAGCGGGTGGTGTGCGCCAGGCTTTGTTCGATCTTGAACGCGGCAGCAATGCAGTCCTGGCTCCCCTGCACGCCTTCGAGCAACACCACGAACTCGTCTCCGCCCAGGCGCGCCACCGAGTCCGATTCGCGCACGCAATCGAGCAGCCGTTGCGAAACCTCCATCAACACGGCATCGCCGACATGATGACCGTGCCGGTCATTGATGTCCTTGAAGCGATCCAGGTCCACATACAGGATGCCCACCTTGCCGCCATAGCGGGCGGCATGGCGGATCGCCCGTTGCAACCGGTCATAGAACAGCCGCCGGTTGGCCAGCCCGGTCAGCGGATCATGGGTGGCCTCTTCACGCAGTGCGGCGCGCGACTGTTCCAGTTCCACCATCTGGCTGCGCAACTGGCGTGACTTCAGATTGATCTTGCGGATCGTGTGCCAGGCGATCAGCAAGGCCAGTGCAATCGCCGCCACGCCGAAAACCACGGTGAGGAAATAGGCCCGCTGGTAAGTTTTCTTCGCCGCGTCCTGCGCGGCCAGGTTGGCGTGCTGATAGGCATTGCGCATGTCCGCCAGCTGCAGGTTGAAGGTCTCCTGGAGCGGAATCGCCTCGCGCGCCAGCACCTCGCGTGCCTCCGCCGTACGATCGGCATTCAGCAGGTCGATCAAGTGCTCCTGCACCGTCTGGATATGCCTGACCAGTTCGGTCTGGGCATCGAAGTCGCGTTGTTCGACAGGCGTGAGCCCGAGTTCGCGCAAGGCATTGCGGCCCTGCATGACCAGAAAGCCGGCGTGGTTGAATTCCAGATAATGGACATCGCGTTCGAACGGGTCGTCGGCCAGGACCATGCGGAACAGGCTGTCGGTGCGGATGTGCGCCGCCACCTGGGTTTGCGTGATGAGGTCGATCTTTCGATTGTGGTGCTCGAGCACGATGTGCAACTGCTGGCCCAGCGCTTCGAGCTGCAGCAGACTGTTCAACAGGAGGCCGCAGATCAGCGCGATCAGGGCGACAAAGGCGGTAACGATGAGGGGGGAAACCCCTCTGTGCATGGGCTCGGGATTCGGGGGGGGCGGAGGCTCAGGCACGGCCGGGTGGCGAGAAAACCTGCGTGGCTCGTGCGCGCTGCAAACCCAGCAGCGCATCCCTGACATCTTCGGCGTGTCGCGCGGGATCGACATGGTCGAAGCGTGCTGCAATGCGCCCGTCCGGCGCAATGATGAACGTGTGGCGGCGGGCAAAGCGCACGATGCCCAAGTTGAGCAGGCTGCCGTAGGCCGCGGCGGTGCGTCCGTCCGGATCGGACAGCAGCGGGAACGGCAGCTGGTACTTGCGGGAAAACGCGTCATGCGACTGGGCGCTGTCGACGCTGACGCCCACCACGGCCGCATCGAGTTTGCCCAGCGTGTTGATGTCGTCGCGGAAGCGGCAGGCTTCCCGGGTGCATCCCGGCGTGTCGTCGCGGGGGTAGAAGTACAGCACCAGCCAGCGCCCGGCGTAATCGTCCAGCCGATGAATCCGGCCGTTCTGGTCCGGCAAGGCGAAATCCGGCGCAACGCTGCCTTCCATCCGCTGCGTGCCGGGTCTCAGCATCCAGAACGCCGCGCTCGCGGCCAGCAGCAGCACCGCCAATCCGCCCATTATCATTTTGAACATAAAGCTCTCCTACATCGCATCATAGACTGCTTGCGGCTTGCAGGGTGGGTAGGCGATCGCTCGTTAATCCACGCGCCATTCGGTAGAATGCGCGCCACGCCCCGGTAGCTCAGTGGATAGAGCAACCCCCTCCTAAGGGGTAGGTCGGACGTTCGATTCGTCTTCGGGGCGCCAGTAAATACGGTGCATTTGCGCTGAGTTTCCGTTCTTGGGGTCGTGTTCCTAATAGCGGTCGGACGAGCGAAGGCCCGCTTCTTACGACCCGAGAACCTGATGCGCGCGGTTCTGTAAAAGGTATTTCTCGAACTCGTGGCTGTGTGTACGGCGGTCTGCCTTCGTCGGCTTGGCCGGTGGGTCCAGGTACATGTAAAAATGATGCCGTCCGTTAGACGTCTGCTGGGCCAGTTCCGCTACCTCGGCTAGGGACAGCAATCCAACGCGCTGCGCAGACAGGCAACGAATGCGATGTAGTGGGTGGGGCTATGGGGACTGGAGTTGTGGAGAGATGGACAGTTCGAGATTCAGGTTTCAGGCGGCTTCGCTGCTACGGCGATTGGGCGTTTAGATGTAGCGGTTCAGCGTGACCGGGCAGTAAATCGATTCGCTTCGTGGTCTCAAATCGACTCTCATGAAATCAGTGCCTTATGCCAATGAGAACAAGCTGGCCGCCAGCTTTGGAACTCGAGAATGTCGAATAATTTTACATACGCCAGCCATGGCTAAATGGCATACTCATTGAAAACAATGGCTTGTGATCCATGGAACATGGTTTGCTTATAGCGTGCTGCAAAATGCGATAGCGTGTTGCACAAACAGAATAATTTCCAACTGGAGGATACAAAACGTGCCAAAGATCCCGAAGGGCTGCCGTATGGCGGCAACTGTGTCGTTGTGCGGCATCAATCCATCGCGTACCACTCTAATTGCCGCTGCATTGGCAATGGCTTCAGGATTTCTGTCGGCTCCGGCCCATGCGCTGACGTTCAATGTCACCTATGACTCCAGTGTCGGCAGCGCGCCTTCGGGTTTCCAATCGGCTTTTCAGAATGCCATCAGCTTTTATGAGGCAAGCTTCAGCAACCCGATCGCCATCAATCTCAATGTGGGCTGGGGCACACTGAATGGGCAAGCGTTTTCGGGGCTGGGTGGAACCCAATACTATGCCCTCGCTCCGAGATATTCCGATGTAAGAAATGCCCTGTTAGGCGCGGGTGCGCCGGGCTCGCAGACCTTGCCCTCTTCCGCTCCCGGCGGACTCGCGATGCAGATCAGCACCGCTAACGCCAAGGCCCTGGGACTTAACGTGGCGGGGCCGCCGACCAGCACCGATGCCTTCATAGGTTTCGGCAGTTCGTTTTCCTACGACTTTGATCCCAGCAATGGTGTGTCGTCCGGCACCTTCGACTTCATGGGCGTCGCGGAGCATGAAATCTCCGAAGCGATGGGGCGCTTCAGTTCCTTGCCCTCGGGCAAACTGTCCGTGCAGGACCTCTACCGCTATACGGCGCCCGGCGTGCGCGACCTGAGCGGCACCTCTGCCTATTTCTCCGTGGATGGCGGCGTGACGAACATCAATACTTTCAATAGTACGGCCGGTGGTGACGTGGGTGACTGGGCCTTGTCGGCGGGCCACGACTCCTTCGATGCTTTCGTATATTCGGGTGTGAAGAACCCGGTCTCGGCGGGCGACCTCACCCTGATGGCGAGCCTGGGTTACACGCTTGCCGCGCCGGTTCCGGAGCCGTCTGAAGCTGCCTTCATGCTTGCGGGCCTTGGCCTGTTGGGGTGGCGGTATCGCAGCAGGCGCAAGGCTGCCTAAATGAAAATAGCGGCCTTGGCCGCTATATTTTTTTACATCTGATTTTTTGATCGCAATCCGGGAAGGACTGGATCTTGAGCACCTTACGGGAAG
>DATCTE010000145.1:0-2111 GCA_036568085.1 Thiobacillus sp. | reverse complement strand
CCAAGACGCCAAGGCCGCCAAGAAAAATATTTTTGAACCGCCAAGACGCCAAGTACGCCAAGATTGTTTGAGGAAAAGACCAAAGGGTTTTTACCTTAACTTCTCTTGGCGTACTTGGTGTCTTGGCGGTTCCCAAAGTTTTCTTGGCGAGCCTGGCGTCTTGGCGGTTCCCAAATAGGGTGTTCCCATGACCACAGCAAAACCCAAGATCGCGGTGCACAAATTCAGTTCCTGCGACGGCTGTCAGCTGGCGTTCCTGGATCTGGGCGAGGACCTGCTGACGCTCACCGCGCAGGTCGACATCCGGCATTTCGCGGAGGCAGGCATCCTCGGCGAAGACGATCCGGTGGACATTGCCTTCATCGAAGGCAGCATCTCCACGCCGGAGGACGAGCACCGCATCCGTCGCATCCGCGACAACTCCAAACTGCTGGTGACCATCGGCGCCTGCGCCACCGCCGGCGGCCTGCAGGCGCTGCGCAATCTCGCCAACGCCAAGGTCTGGACCGCGGCCGTCTACACCAACCCCGAACATATCTCCAGTCTCGACAAGGCGCTGCCGATCCGCGCGCTGGTGCCAGTGGATTTCGAATTGTGGGGCTGCCCGGTCAACAGCCGGCAGATCGTCGCGGCGGTCGGTTCGCTGCTCAACGGTGTGGTGCCGGTCGATGAACGCGACAAGGTGTGCATGGAGTGCAAGCGCCATCTCGCCGTGTGCGTGATGGTCGCCGAAGGCAAGCCGTGCATGGGGCCGGTCACGCGCACCGGCTGCGGCGCGCTGTGTCCACGCTTCGGACGCGGCTGCTACGCCTGCTACGGCCCGGCGGAGAACCTCAACACCGAGGCCCTGGGCGCACGCCTGGAGGGACTCGGCCTGGTCGGGCACGAGATCGCCCAGCATTTCCTCGGCACGAACAACCAGATGCCGGCGTTCCTCGACGCCGCGCAGCGCTGGGAGAAAGCCACATGAACGAGCAACGCCGCGTCGACATCCGCATCCCCGTACTGGCACGCGTGGAAGGCGAGGGCGCATTGGATCTCAGCATCCGCGCCGGACAGATCGAGAACCTCAAGCTGGAGATCTACGAACCGCCGCGCCTGTACGAACAGTTCCTCATCGGCCGTCCCGCGCAGGACGTCATCGACATGACCGCGCGCATCTGCGGCATCTGCCCGGTGGCCTACCAGATCAGCGCGGTGCAGGCCTTCGAGTCCATCTACGGCGTGGAGGCCAGCCCCTGGGTCGAGGCCATGCGCCGCGTGTTCTATTGCGGCGAATGGCTGCAGAGCCACGCCTTGCACATCCATCTGCTGGCGGCGCCGGATTTCTTCGGCTGCACCAGCGTGGTGGAACTGGCCGCCAAGGACGCCGACGCGGTGCGCCGCGGCCTGCGCCTGCAGACGCTCGGCAACGAACTCATCGCGCTGTTCGGCGCCCGCGCCGTGCACCCGGTCGGCGTGACCGTGGGCGGTTTCCATCACGCGCCCGCACTCGACGCGGTCAGGGACATGGTCGCGCGCCTGCGCGCCGCGCGCGCCGATGCCGAAGACCTGCTGCGCTGGACGGCGAAACTGCCGCTGCCGGACGACGATCAGGATTTCGTCGGCGTGGCCATGCATCACCCGGACGAATACGCCATCACCCGCGGCCGTCTGCTGTCCAGCGCCGGACACGATCTGGCCATCGAAGACTACGAACAGCATTTCCGCGAATTCCAGGTGCCGCACTCCACGGCGCTGCACGCGCAGCTCGACGGCAAGCCCTATCTGGTCGGCCCATTGGCGCGCATCAACCTCAATTACGCCCAGCTGCCGTCCGATCTGCACCGCCTGCTGGAGCAACTCGGCATCCGCTTCCCCAGCCGCAACATGTTCCACAGCATCGTCGCGCGCGCCGCCGAAGTGTGGCTGGTCGTCGACGAAGCGGAACGCCTGCTCGGCGACTACAGCCTGCCGGTCGCAGCGGCCGCCGCGTCAACCCCGCGCGCCGGCATCGGCTTCGGCTGCAGCGAAGCCCCGCGCGGCATCCTCTGGCACCGCTACGCCACCGACGCAAAGGGCAACGTCCTCGAAGCCCGCATCGTCCCGCCCACCAGCCAGAACCAGGCGCG
>DATCTE010000144.1:0-2300 GCA_036568085.1 Thiobacillus sp. | reverse complement strand
GCGTCATAGCCCGCACCGCCGATGGGCGCGGTCTCCATTTCGATTTTCGCGCCGTCGGCACGCAGGACTTCCAGCACCTTCACCGCCTGCGCGACGATTTCCGGACCGATGCCGTCACCCGGCAAGACTGCAATCTTCATTGTTGTGATCCACTAAATAACCAGGGGGCTTCCTGCTTGCGCCGTTCTTCGTATGCCTTGATCTTGTCGGCCTGCAACAGGGTGAGGCCGATGTCGTCGAGCCCGTTCAACAGACGGTGCTTCCGCCCCGCATCCACATCGAACCGGATGCTTTCACCCGTTGGCGTGGTCACCGTCTGCTTGTCCAGATCCACTGTCAGGGCGTAGCCCTCATTCGCTTCGCATTCGCGGAACAGGCGGTCTACCACCGCAGCGTCGAGCACAATCGGCAAGATGCCGTTCTTGAAGCAATTGTTGTAGAAGATGTCGGCGAAGCTCGGCGCGATGATGGCGCGGACGCCGTAGTCCTCCAGCGCCCATGGCGCATGCTCACGGCTCGAACCGCAGCCGAAATTGTCGCGTGCCAGCAGCACCGATGCGCCCTGATAGCGCGGCTGATTGAGCACAAAATCCGGATTCAGCGGACGGTCGTGATTCGACTTGCCCGGCTCGCCGTGATCGAGATAGCGCCATTCGTCGAACAGGTTGGGGCCGAAGCCGGCGCGCTTGATCGACTTCAGAAATTGTTTGGGGATGATCGCATCGGTATCCACGTTGGCACGATCCAGGGGCACGACCAATCCATCCAGCACTGAGAACTTACGCATCACTTGCTCACCTTCTCCAGTTTTTCGCCGCCTTTCTGCATCTTCTCGCCGACCCACTCGCCCGCCTTCTTGATACCGTGCTCCGTCGCTTCAGCGCCTTTCTTGATGCCACGTTCCGTTGCTTCAGCACCTTTCTTGATGCCGCGCTCCGTCGCTTCCGCACCCTTCTTCACGGCGTCGCCCGTCTTTTGGACAACGCTTTTCTCTTCAGCCCATGCGCCTTGCGCCATCGCCAGCAACACCAACAACCCGAAGATTTTCTTCATCACTCACTCCTTGCGGACATCGACGAAGTGTCCGGCACACGCAGCAGCGGCCGCCATCGCCGGACTGACCAGATGCGTCCTGCCGCCCTGCCCCTGCCGCCCTTCGAAATTGCGATTCGAGGTCGAGGCGCAACGCTCGCCCGGTTCCAGGCGGTCGGCGTTCATCGCCAGGCACATCGAACAGCCGGGTTCGCGCCATTCGAAGCCGGCTTCGACAAAAATCCTGTCGAGGCCTTCGGCCTCGGCCTGCTGCTTGACCAGGCCGGAACCCGGCACCACCATCGCCAGCTTGACGTTGGACGCGACCTTGCGGCCCTTCGCCACGCTGGCGGCCTCGCGCAGGTCCTCGATGCGGGAATTGGTGCAGGAACCGATGAAGACCTTGTCGACCGGGATCTCGGCGATCGGCGTACCGGCCGTCAGTCCCATGTATTCGAGCGCGCGCGTCCAGTCGTGGCGCTTGACCTCGCTCGGCGCATCGGCCGGATTTGGCACGCGGCCGCCGATGGTCGTCACCATCTCGGGCGAGGTGCCCCAGGTGACCTGCGGCTCGATCTTCGCGGCGTCAAGTTCGATCACGCGGTCGAATTTCGCGTCGGCATCCGAATGCAGCGTGTTCCACCACGCCACGGCCTTGTCCCATGACGCGCCCTTGGGTGCGTAGGGACGGCCTTTCACGTAGTCGATCGTGGTCTGGTCGACCGCCACCATGCCGGCGCGCGCGCCAGCCTCGATCGCCATGTTGCACAGGGTCATGCGCCCTTCCATGGTGAGGGCCCGGATCGCCGAGCCGCCGAATTCCAGCGCGTAGCCGGTACCGCCGGCGGTGCCGATCTCGCCGATGATTGCGAGCGCGATGTCCTTGGCGGTGACGCCGCGGCCCAGCGCGCCTTCGACCTTCACCAGCATGGTCTTCGAAGGCTTCTGCCACAGGCACTGCGTCGCCAGCACGTGCTCGACCTCGGAGGTGCCGATACCGAAGGCCAGCGCGCCGAATGCGCCGTGGGTCGAGGTGTGCGAATCGCCGCACACCACGGTCATGCCGGGCAGGGTCAGGCCTTCCTCGGGACCGATGACGTGGACGATTCCCTGGCGGATGTCGTCCATCCTGAACTCGGTGATGCCGAACTCGGCACAGTTGGCGTCGAGCGTCTCCACCTGCAGGCGCGATATCGGGTCGGCGATGCCCTGGCTGCGGTCGGTGGTCGGCACGTTGTGGTCGGGCACGGCGATGGCCGCGTCAACGC
>DATCTE010000143.1:0-3731 GCA_036568085.1 Thiobacillus sp. | reverse complement strand
GCATCATCGCCGGCATCCGGCGCTGCCTGAAACCGGGTGGCGTGCTGATCCTGCAGGGCTACACGCCGAAACAGATCGAGTTCGCCACCGGCGGGCCGCCCCATGCCGCCAACATGTATACCGCCGAGCTGTTGCGCGACTGGTTCGGCGACTGGGACATCCTGCATCTCGCCGAACACGAATCGGTCATCCGCGAGGGCAGCCACCATCACGGCATGTCGGCGCTGATCGACCTGGTGGCGCGGAAACCCTGAAACCGGGCACTATGCCGCTCAGGCGCGCGTTTGCTCTTCCGCCGCCAGCGTGCGCAAGCCATCAAGCGCGCTCTTGAGCGTACCGCTGTCGCTGTCGCGCGGGAACACCATGTAGGCAGGCAGCCTGAACTGCGGGCTGTCCGGCACGTGCCACAATTGGCCGGCCTCGAGGTAACGCCGCACCAGACGTTGCGGAAAATAGCCGCTGCCCCCGTAAGTCAGCAGTTGCTGCACGCCCAGCCAGCCGATGTTGGCAACCAGCGTGGGTGGCGGGGCGTCGGGATGGTGGTCGCTGAACTGGGCATGGAATTCCGGCCCCCAGTCGACATGGATGTAGCCCGCGTCGGGCCAGCCGCGCGCAAGATCGCTGGTCACCAGGAGCAGGGTTTCGTCGAACAGCGGCTCCACCACGAGACCGGGGCGCGAGGTGGGCGTGTACATCACGCCGATGTCCACCGTGCCCTCGATCAGCCCCTGCATGATGTCCGGTTCGAAGCCGATCTCCAGGCGCAGCGACACGTCCGGCGCCGCCTCGCGCATCCACGCCACCCAGTGCGGCAGGAAACCTTCCCACAGGGCAATCCGGCCCGACAGCGTCAGCACGTCGCGATAGCCCTGCGGCAGCCCGACGTCGTGCAGCGCCTGTTCGACCGTGCGTACCAGATGCTTGGCGTGGCGCAGGAAACGTTTGCCCGATGCGGTCAGTTCGGCGCCGTTGCGCCCGCGCTGGAACAGGCGCGCGCCCAGCGTGGTCTCGAGCGTGTGGATGCGCGCACTCACGGTGGATTGCGTGACGTGCAGGCGGCTGGCCGCGGCGACGAAATTGCCGGTGGCGGCCACCATCAGGAAGGTGCGGGCGAGTTCAGTGTCCATATTTGAATATCGGTTTTTTCGATATTAAACACCAAAATTTATCGTTGGATTGATATATAAGAGATACCTAAACTAGGCTCGTCACAAAAAAAACGAAGGAGCCAGCCATGAACCGCCGAGCCGAACTGGACAGCCTGATCCCCGAGCGCGACAACGAGGGCTATCTGCTTGATCCAGGCAATTGGAGTCGCGCACTGGCGCCGCTGCTGGCGATCGAAGACGGCCTGATGCTGACGCCGGCCCACTGGCAGGTGATCGATTTCATTCGCGCGTGGTACGGCGATACCGAGAGCGTGCCGGAGGCACGCCGGGTGATCCGGCATCTGGCTGAGCAGGGCGGAGACAAGCGCGCCGCCAAGCAGGCGCTGTACGAGCTGTTTCCGCATGGTTACGGCCAACAGGCCTGCCGCATCGCCGGCATGCGCAAGCCGCTGAAACTGATGCTCGATGTTTGAACCGGAGACCCTGGGACAATGAAAATTGCGTATACCGTTTCGGAACGTGAGCACTGGATCTCGGCTGCGGGCGGGCTGCTCGGCATCCTCGCGGTGTGGTGGGTCAGTCATCTCCTGCTGGGCAGTCAGGTCGCCGTACTGGTCGCGAGTTCGATGGGGTCCTCGGCCGTGCTGCTGTTTGCCGCTCCCCATGGTGCGATGTCGCAGCCCTGGTCGGTGTTGGGCGGGCATGTGGTGTCGGCGCTGGCCGGCGTCGCCAGCCAGCACTGGCTGGGCAACGAACCGATGCTGGCGGCGTCGGTAGCTGTCGCCTTGTCGATTGCCGCAATGTACAGCCTGCGCTGCCTGCATCCGCCCGGCGGCGCCACTGCGCTGACTGCCGTCGTGGGCGGCGAAACCGTGCATGCGCTGGGTTATGGTTTTGTATTCGCGCCCATCCTCATCAATACATTGGTCATATTGGTGGTGGCGGTGGTGTTCAACTATCCATTCGCCTGGCGCCGCTATCCTCAGATCTGGCACCGCAAGACGGTCGCCGTGGCGCCCGACCCGGCGCATCAGGGTGCGCAAGAGAAAGCCATGATCCCGCATAGCGACCTGGTGTACGCGTTGAGCCAGATCGATACCTTCGTCGACATCAGCGAGGACGATCTGCAGCGGATTTATGCGCTGGCGCTGGGCCATCACCACAATCCTGCTCACGAAGCGGCGGCGCAGGCCCTTACGCCAGCGAGCCAATCTGCAGGCTAGTGCGGCGTCCATCCGGCGCCGCCGGGGGGGCGGTTTTCATGGCAACTTGGCCCGGCAAATACCAGCACAAATGCCTCTGCCTGGACCAACAAAGCTGGCGGGTCACAACCCGGCTGATTTCAACTGGCTCGATTTCATCGAGGAATGCTGACGCGAGACGACTTCCTGGGTTGCACTTGTCGGATCCGCGCCTGCGTTTCGCGCTCCGCCAGTGCGGATGAGGCTCTCGACCGGCGTTCATTCCCGTTCAAACCAATCGCCGCCTCAGGGCAAGGCCACATGAAACCCAGGAAAAACCTGTGACGCACACCAAGAGAGACTATTCGGTGGATCGGCGCTTGCTGGCGGTGTCGGGCGTTGCGTTACTCGTCGGCGTCGTCAGCACACTCGCTGCCGCGGCCTTGCTGGCGCTGATCCATTTTTTTACCAACGTGTTCTTCTACCAGCGCCTGTCTCTGGCCGATGCCTCGCCCGCGCAGAATGCGCTGGGGATAGGGGTTGTTCTAGTGCCGGCGATGGGGGGGATGCTGGTAGGCCTCATGGCACGCTACGGCAGCGAAAAGATCCGGGGCCACGGTATTCCGGAAGCTATGGAATCCATTCTGTTCGGCAAGAGCCGGATGTCGGCGAGAGTGGCCGTACTCAAACCGGTCTCGTCGGGAATCGTCATCGGCAGCGGCGGCCCGTTCGGAGCCGAGGGGCCGATCATCATGACAGGGGGGTCGCTGGGGTCTCTTCTCGCGCAATACCTGCATCTCACTGCCGCCGAACGCAAGACCCTGCTCGTCGCCGGCGCATGCGCAGGCATGACGGCCATCTTCGCCACGCCTGTCGCGGCGCTCCTTCTGGCTGTCGAGCTCTTGCTGTTCGAGTTGCGCCCGCGCAGCCTGCTGCCGGTGGCACTTGCCTGCGCCGTGGCCGGTTTTCTGCGTAAGCTCGTGTTTGAGCCGGGCCCGCTTTTTCCCTTGCACACCGAGCCTGTTACAACGGTCGCATTCGTCTCGTGCGTGATTGCGGGGCTATTGTGCGGCGCGCTGGCTGCATTGCTGACCCTGTCGCTCTACAAGGCCGAAGATTGTTTCCACGCGCTTCCTGTGCACTGGATGTGGTGGCCAGCGATCGGTGGTCTGATCGTGGGGATGGGGGGCTATCTCGAACCCCGTGCGCTGGGCATGGGTTATGACGTCATCGGCGATCTGCTCAACGGCCATTTGCTTGTCACAGCCGCCGTTACATTGCTCACGGTGAAGGCAATCATCTGGGTCATTGCGCTCGGCTCGGGCACCTCGGGCGGCGTGCTTGCGCCATTGCTGATGCTGGGCGCCGGCCTGGGTACCCTGCTGGCGCCCTTTCTGCCGGGCGGGTCGCCGAGCCTGTGGGCGCTGGTGTGCATGGCAGG
>DATCTE010000142.1:0-2693 GCA_036568085.1 Thiobacillus sp. | reverse complement strand
GCTGCTCGACACGCTGAAACACACCTACACGGCGCTCAACCAGTTCCTGGGCACCGCTGGCATTCCCGACCTGCCTGCCACGCGCACGGCCCGCCCTTCGCCCCACAAGCGGAGCGCTCCCGACGCGGGGCAGGACGTTCTGGCGCATATCCGGTCTGCAGCCACGCGTAGCGGGGAAGCCGGTCCGACAGCCGGTGCGGCACCGGCCGGTCTGTTTCATGCAGCCGCACCGCGCAGCCTGTTCGACAGCCTGGCAGACTGGCATGCGCTCCCCACCGGTATTCCGGACCACCGTGCCGGATCACTGAATCTGGTGCTGCGGCAACTGCAGCAGGATGCGCGCCATGCCGACGCGGCTGCTTTCGATCTCGCCGTACTGGATGCCGTGGCGGGGCTATTCGAGTGCATCCTCGACGATCCCGGCATCTCGCCGCGTTACAAGGCCGAAATCGCGCACCTGCAAATCCCGGCCCTCAGGGTCGCGCTCGTTGCGCCCGATTTTTTCAGCGACGACCAGCATCCGGCACGCCGGCTGATCGACCTGATGGGCCTGTTCTCCCGCCGCTTCCCCGAGGGAAACTCGGCGCACCCCAGTGCACTCGAGCAAATCCAGGCCGCCAGTGCCGCCATACTCCACGACGCCGATCACCCGGCCGAGGCATTTGCCCAGGCACACGGCGCGCTCGCCGCCTGGCTGGCCGGGGAAAATGCACGCACGGAAGCCGCACTGACCGCTGAAGTGGAGAATCTGGAACACATCGAACGGCAGGAGCTGGGCACGCTGCTGGCGCTGGAAAACCTGCACGACCTGACCGAACGCTACCCCGCCCCGGAATCCGTGTTGCGACGTCTGGAAGCCGCCTGGGTTCCGTACATGGCTACCTTGTATGTCGCCGAATCCGGCGAGGGCCCTGAATGGCGCGCGGCCTGCCTCACCCTGCAGAACCTTTTCCTCAGCCTGCAGGCACCCGACAGCGACGCTACCCGGGAAAACCGGCTGCTATCGATTCCAGCCATCAACACCGCATTACGACGCGGCCTCCTGACCCAGGGAGCCGAGCCCGCGCAACTGAAAGACTTTTTCAGTGCCATCACCGCCACCCAGGAATGCTGGATCCGCCCCGCCATGGGGCAACACGAAGCCGTGGTCAGTACCTTCACCCCCCTGCGCGTCTCGCAGGCGCACCTCGAGTCGTTCGCCCGACAACTGCCGGATGTGCAGGAAAACGATTCCGCCCTGCAACAGTCGCAGCAGCTGCTCGAAGGCGACTGGGTGGATTTCGACCCGCCCTACGAGGGCCTCGCGACTGCCCGCGTGGCCTGGGTCGGCGTACGCGGCTACCTGCTGTTCTGCGACAGCGAGGGCGAGCAACGCTTTTCCCTCGACTGCGAGCATCTCGCGGCGGAAATCCGTGCCGGCCGAGCGCGTATCCCTGAGCAGTCACTAACCCGCAATGCCATGCTGCGCCTCAAAACCCGCCTGGTGGGCGACCAGTCTTAAATTTTCCCTCTCGACAACGCTCAAGTTTTTCCCACCCTCGGCCGATAGACCAGTTATGCGGTTGTGTGTCGATCTTTCGACGCAATCGCCGACCACCGAACAGGGCAAACCCGCCGTGAGGCGGGGACGCAAAGTTACCGGTCTCGCCCCCGCAGCAAGCGGACGAGACAGCGGGACCGCCGGCAGTACGCCTGTCACGCGCATGTCCCTTCGTTCCTGGCCGGCCAGCCGCCGATACCGCGAGGTGATCCCATGGAGCGCGAGATGCCAGACAATTCAGTCGTAGTTAACCTCAATCAATTCGAGCGATCACGCCGTGCACAGGTCTCCGCCGAGACACTGTCCGTGCTGCACGGCTGCCGCGACCTGTTGATCGAGGGCGCGACCCGTGTGCTGACGCGGCAGACCGAGGCAATGGAAAACACCCTGCTGGCAATGGCCGATCGTTCGCCTTTGCTGGAAACGCGCAACACTTACTATGGCGCCCAGGGCATCCTCAGCAAGCGGGCCAATGAACTGTTGAGCGCCTGCAAGGATGCCTACTGCCAGAGTTTCAGCGATTTTGCGCACAACCGCGAAAAAGCCGCAGGCGGCGAATTGCTCGAGTTGTCCCTGGTGGACGACCACGATTTTGAAATCACGCTGGCGGTCGACAAGGCCACCTCACGACTGCGCTACAACTGCGCCGAGGAACTGGTCGCCCTGGATGCCCGTATCGCCCATCTGCTGGGTCGCACCGATCTGGCTGAAAACGACAACCCACTCGGCCCGCGTGCATTGTGCGACGCAATGCTGGACGGCATTACCCATATGCAGCTGGAACAGGATGTCCGGATCGTTCTGTTGAACCAGTTCGATCTGGTGCTGACCACCGAGCTTGCCTCCATCTACCAGACCATCAACCGTCACCTGATCGATCGCGGCATCCTGCCCGACCTCAAGGTCGGCGCGAAAAGCCGGGCACAAAGTGCTGGCGCCGGGCAGCACGCCGCCGCGCCGGCCGGGGCGGCGCCCGTCATGCCGGGGCAGACAGGCGGGGACATGTTCAGGCTGTTCGAGCAACTCGCGCACGGCGGCAGCCCGGCAGCAGGCGGCCATGCCGGCGGTGTGGGCAACGCAGGAGGGCTTGCCGGATTCAGCCTGCTCGATTCGCTCAGCCAGCTTCAATCCGGCGGCATGATGCTGCCAGGTG
>DATCTE010000141.1:0-2522 GCA_036568085.1 Thiobacillus sp. | reverse complement strand
TCCGGGCAGCTGGCAGCTTTGGCGGCAGACGGGCGATAAGGGTGAGTGGGAGATTTACCGCGAAGGACGCACCAGCCTGACCGAGATTCCCTTTGCGCCAATCTACGGCCGCCGCGAGGGGTTCATGGTCGGCAAGCCGCCGATGCTCGACCTCGCTTACCTCAACGTCAAGCATTGGCAGAGCCAGAGTGACCAAGACACGATTGAGCATGTGGCCCGTGTGCCTATCCTTGCCGGTGTGGGTATCGAGGAAGGCAGCCCGATCACAGTAGGTGCCAACTGCGCGGTAAACCTCCCTCTGGGCGCTGACCTCAAGTACGTCGAGCATAGCGGCGCATCCATCAAGGCCGGCGCGGACTCGCTAATCCGCCTTGAGGAACAGATGATTCAGTCTGGCGCTGAGCTGCTGGTCAAGAAGCCCGGCGACCGTAGCGCCACCGAATCCGCCAATGACGCCGAGGGCAACAAGTCCGACCTTCAGCGCATGGCTGAGATGTTCATGGACTCGCTGGACCTCGCCATGTATTTCACAGCCAAGTTCATGGGTCTGGACTCTGGCGGCACGGTCAAGCTCTACACCGACTTTGGCGCGGGCACCCTGTCCGAAGCCTCGGCCCAGCTTGTGCTGAACATCCAGCAGGGCGGCCTGATTACCAAGGGCACCGCTATCAAGGAACTCCAGCGCCGTGGCGTGCTGGATGAGGCAGTGGACGCCGATGACGAACTTGCGCTGGTGGAAGCCGAAGGCCCCGCCCCCGGCACCATGACTGACGAGGACACCGAATAATGGCTTTCACCGAACTACTGGCCGTCGGCTCAGGGGCCGCAAGCTCGGCCGACATCACCGTGGGCAATGGCGTTTACCGCGCCACCCGCGCGGTTAGCTCCCCCGCTGTGGGCGTGACCTACACCCTCGACGGCGCCCGAGCCACCTTCGTCCTCAAGGGCACCAATGGCGTGATTCCGCTGGGCGCGATGGTCAAGATCACGGCCAAGGGCGATGACGGCCTGTATTACACGGTCCAGCCGGGCGGCGTTCTCCACGAAGGCAACCGATCCCTGAGCATTGATGTTGCGTGAGTACCAATGCCGAACTCCTAGACCGTGCGATTTCGCATGAGGTAGACGTTCGGCGCTACACCGAATCGGTCATGCGCCGCATGATTGCGATTCTCAACCGTTCGGACCAGCGCATATCGGTCCAATTGGCTGAGGCGCTGATGCGGGTCGAGCCTAGCGAGTTCACCGTAGAGCGACTGGAAACGCTGCTAGCCAGCGTCCGGCGCACCAACCTGGAAGCCTATGCCGCCGTGTTTGAGGCGCTGAGGCCCGAAATGGAAGGTCTAGCCGACATCGAGGCATTGGCCCAGCGGCAGCAGATGGCTGCGGCCGTCCCAGCGCACGTACAGGCCCGCTTCCCCATCGCGGGGGTGGCTTGGGAGCAGGTGTACGCTGCGGCGGTCTCACGGCCCTTCCAGGGGCGTTTGCTGAGTGGCTGGGCGGCGAATGTCGAAGCATCACGGATGACCCTTATTCGCAATGCGATTAGGCAGGGGTTTGTCGAGGGCCTGACAACCGCTGACATCATCCGGGCGATCCGGGGCACCAAGGCCAACAACTACGCCGACGGCATCCTCAATCGCGCCAGGCGCGAACTGGCTGCCGTGGTGCAGACCGCCTTGGGGCATACCGCTCAAACGGCCCGGCAGGCGTTCACGGACGCCAATGCGGACCTGATTAAGGCGGTCAAGTGGGTGTCCACGCTGGACAACCGGACCAGCCCCATGTGCCGGATTCGGGACGGGCTACTGTATGAGCCGCGCACCCATAAGCCCATCGGGCACAAGATTCCGTGGGGCGATGGGCCGGGCAGGCTGCATTTCAACTGCCGGTCGGTCTCGGTCAACGTCACGAAGTCCTGGCGCGAACTGGGGCTAGATATAGACGATCTGCCACCGGCCACCCGAGCCAGCATGGACGGGCAGGTTCCGGCTGATACGACCTTCGGGCAATGGCTGCTTAAACAGCCTGCGGCCCGGCAAGACGAAATCCTTGGCCCGGTCAGGGGTCGGCTGCTGAGGGAGAATAAGCTCAAGCTGCCGGACTTCTACGACGGCAAAGGCAACCTACTGGGCCTTGATGAATTGAGGGCCAAGCTGGGGTAATCTGCGCCTGATGGCATTGAAGGCGATACGCGGCGGCAAGCCCGAGCAACTGGCTAAGGCCAGGGTGCTTGAGTGCCGCTGCGGTAGCCGGACGGTCATCGAGGCCCGGGTGGGCGTGGCGGTAGATAAGCAAGGCCGCACCATCCACCGGGGAACACTTGTCAGGATATGCCTGAAGTGCCGGGAGATAGTCGAATGAAGTGGGTATGGATTGGGTTGATTGCGGTCCTTTTCCTATTCATCAGCGTCCGCCCCTTTATGGAGCGCGACCCGGATGCCCGTGAGCGCCAGATTCAGGCCGCCGCCATTGCGGAGTGCCGCAGCCGGCAGAACGATAGCCTGACCGACGTTGAACAA
>DATCTE010000140.1:0-4397 GCA_036568085.1 Thiobacillus sp. | reverse complement strand
CTGGTGCGGCCGAGGTCGTGGCGGTAGCTGCGATCGGTGCGGGCGATCAACAGCAATTCGTCCATTGCGCCGGCAAACTCGTCCGTGGCCAGCAAGCGCGCTGCGCGCTGGTAATGCGCGTCGAGGTCGTCCGGATGGTGCGCGAGGCGGGCTTCGAGTTCGTTCAGCGGTGGCGCCTGCCGGGCCGTTTCGGCCAGGTTCAGGTGCGCGTGAAGTGGCGCAATCATGGCGTCGGCGCGCGCTTCCGGCGACAGGCTGTCGAGTAGTTTCAGCGCCTGCTCGCCGTTGCCTTCGGCCCACAGCAATTTGGCGAGGTCGCGCGGGATGGCGAGGTTGTCGGGCTCGGCCATCGCCGCGCTGGCCAGCAGCATGCGCGCCTGTTCTACCTTACCCGCCTGCCACGCAGCGACGCCCAGTGCGTGGGCGCGATGGGCGTCGCCGGCGATGAAGCGGTCGAGCACTTCGCGGAAACTGCTGTCGGGATCGGCGCCGTGGATGGTGTGGGCGACCTCGCCGCGCCAGAAGAATTTCACCGTCGGCACCGAATTTACGCTGAAACGGCGCGCCAGTTCGGGCAGCTCGTCGGCGTTCAGCATGACCAGCAGGAATTTGCCGCCGTATTCGGCGGCGAGCTTCACCAGTCGCGGCATCAGGATGAAGCAGGGACCGGCCTTGGGGGTCCAGAAATGCACCAGCACCGGACCCTTGTGCGAGTTTTCCAGCACCAGGCGGTTGAAGTTCTCTGCGCTGGCATCGAAGACATAGGGCGACAGCGTCATCAGCCGAATACTCCGTTTGCGGCGAACTGGTCGCATGCGGCGACCAGTTCGCGCGCGATGCCCGGCTCGAACGCCGAATGGCCGGCATCCGGCACGATCACATAATGCGCTTCGGGCCAGGCGCGCGCCAGTTCGTCGGCCGACACGATGGGGCAGACGGCGTCGTAGCGCCCCTGCACGATCACCGCCGGGATGGCGCGGATGCGGTCGACATTGGCGAGCAGGCTGTTGTCGGGCAGGAAGATGTCGTTGACGAAGTAGTGCGCCTCGATCCGCGCCAGCGACAGGGCTTTTTTGTCGTCGCCGAACGCGGAAACGAGTTCGGGGTTGGGCAGCAGGGTGGAGCAGGACGCCTCGAAGGTGGCCCAGCGGTAGGCGGCAGGCTGGTGCACGGCCGGATCGGGGTCGGTGAGGCGGCGATGGTAGGCGGTGAGCAGGTCATGACGCTCATTTTCCGGGATGAATTCGGCCAGTTCACGCTGTGCCTCGGGGAACAGGGCGCGTATGCCGTAGAGGAACCAGTCGATCTCGCTTGTACGGCACAGGAAGATGCCACGCAGCACCAGGCCCCGGCAGCGCTCGGGATGGGCCTCGGCGTAGGCGAGTGCCAGGGTCGATCCCCACGAACCGCCGAACACCAGCCAGCTTTCAATCCCGAGTTCGCGTCGCAGCGCTTCCATGTCGGCGACCAGATGCGGGGTGGTGTTGTCGGCAAGCTCGCCGTGCGGCGTCGAGTGGCCGCTGCCGCGCTGGTCGAACAGGACGATCCGGTAGCGTGCCGGGTCGAAAAACCGACGCTGGCTGGGCGAAGTGCCGGAGCCGGGGCCGCCGTGCACGAACAGCACCGGAATGCCCTCTGGGTTGCCGGAGGTTTCCCAGTAGATGCGATGGGAGCCTGTCGTTTCCAGCATGCCGCTGGCGTAAGGCGTAATGGGCGGGTAGAAATGAGCAATATCAGGCATGGCAGGCGTCTTGAGTGAGAGGCCGGATCATATCCCCGGTACGTCCGGCATGAACAGGCGAGGCCATGCGCCGATTCGCCGTTGCACTCACGACCGGCCAGTATCGACAGGGGCGGGCTGGGACCGTATGCTTCCCTTGCGCACGGAATGCGCCGGCAGGCGATCAGGGGATCCGGATTGCATGAACGAAAAAATAACAGGTTCTACTATTTCCAACCATAACTGATACGAGGAGCTGTTTCATGAGTCATGTCGTCAAGGTCGCCCTGCTGGGGCTGGGTGAGGTCGGGGAGAAGTTTGCCGAGCATTTTCTGGAGAAGATTCAGGAAGACGGCGTCAACGTGGAGATCGTCGCCGTCGCACACCGCAACCTGGAGTCGCCCGTTGCGCTGGGCTTCAGCCACAGCAAGGTGCCGGTGTTCAAGGACGCGCTGGAGGTGGTGTCGATGGGTGCGAAAGTCGACATCATTTTCGACCTGACAGGCGATCCTGAATTGCGCAAGAAGCTGCGCACGGCGTTGCAGGAGAGCCATAACCAGCACACCGTGATCGCGCCCGAAGTGGTTGCCCATCTGCTGTGGAATTTTTTCGGCGAAGGCGAATTGCCGAGCAGTGGCCAGACGGGCTACTGAAGCATGGGCGGGCTGCCGGGTGGAATACCGGCGAGCCCGGCCTGATCCGCTTCTTGTTCAACTGATATGACCGCTCCTTTCAAATTCGCCCATGCCGCACACCCCGACTGGACCCAGGCTGCGCAGGCCTGCATGAATCAGTTGGGCGCGATCCCGTCGGCGGCGACGCTGGGATTTCTGTATGTGTCGGACGCCTTTGCCGGCGAGCTGGACGCGATTCTGGCGTTCTTCAGGAGCGCGACCGGCGTGCCGCACTGGACCGGCAGCGTGGGCGTGGGGGTCTGCGCCACCGGCGTGGAGTATCTGGAAGAGCCCGCGCTGGCCGTGATGCTGGGGGAATTCGACCCGGACGATTTCAGCATGCTGCCGGTATTGCATTCGCCTCAGGACATCGAGGCGCAGCCGGCGAACGCCTATTTCGCCGTGGCGCATGGCGACCCGGCGAATAGTCGCATGCAGGAACTGATCGACAGCCTTTCCGCGCACGTGTCGAGCGGTTTTGTCGTCGGCGGGCTGTCGAGCTCGCGTGGCGAGACCGCACAGATCAGCGACGGGGTGGTGAAGGGCGGCCTGTCGGGGGTGCTGTTCAGCGAGCGGGTGAAGCTGGCGACGCGGCTGACGCAGGGCATCTCGCCGCTGGGCCCGCGCCATCGCATCACCACCGCCAACAAGAATGTCATCGGCAGCCTGGATCATCGTCCGGCGCTCGATGTGATGAAGGAGGAAATCGGCGAAGTGCTGGCACGCGACCTGCGGCGCGCAGCCGGCTACATCTTCGTCGGTCTGCCGGTTCGCGGGTCGGATACCGGCGACTATCTGGTACGCAATATTCTTGGCGTCGACCCGCAGAACAATCTCGTGGCGGTCGGCGAGTATGTCGAGCCGGGCGACGAATTGCTGTTCTGTCGCCGCGACCAGCAAACCGCCGAAGAGGATCTGCTGCGGATGCTCTCGGCCATCGGGGCGCAACTGGCCGCGCCGATCCGGGGCGGCGTGTATTATTCCTGCCTGGGGCGGGGACAGCATATGTTCGGCGCACCGAATCGGGAACTGGGATTGATTCGCGACGCCTTGGGAGACTTTCCGCTGGTGGGTTTCTTTGCAAACGGAGAGATTTCTTACAATCGTTTATATGGCTACACCGGGGTATTGACCCTGTTTGGCTGACAGATGAAGAAACACGGAGATACGCATGACCCTGCACGCCATGAAGGAAGATGAAATCCGCCTGTTGCGCGATGAAATCGAAATGCTGATGAACGAGCGCCGCCAGCTGTTGCAGGTGACGGGCGCGGCAGCGGTGTTCGTTGCCAACCTCGACACCGACAGCCTGCCCGATGAGGCTGACACCATCGACGCGGCCGAAATGCTGGCCGAACAACTCAACGGCTTGTCCGAGGAAACCCTCAAGGACGCGCTGGAGTCGGTGGGCGCCGAAGTCGATCCGGCCCAGTAGCCGGGTTTTACGCCTTGGCCCGTCTGACACTGCCTGCCCCTGCTGAAGTCAGGCGCGTTGCGCTGATTGTTGGGCTGACGGCGCTGGCCTACGCGCTGGCAGGCTGGGCCAGCCTCAAACTTGCGGCGTATGTGGCCAATGTGGTGGCCGCAGTCTGGCTGGCTGCCGGCATTGGCGCCATGGCGAGCCTGCGGTTCGGCATGGCCGGGGTCGTGGGGGTATTGCTGGGGTCGTTTGCGGTCAACAGCCAGATACTGCCGCCGGACCAGGCATTTCGCCTTGCACTCGGTGCGTCCGCAGGGGCGGCAGTCATCGGCTATCTGCCGCGCTACCTTCCGCCCTTCAGTTCCACGCTCGACTATGTGTCCAGTGTCGCCAAGTTTGCGCTTGTAGCTGCGCCGCTGGGGTGCGCAGTGAGCGCGCTGGCGGGCGTGTTTAGCCTTTACTTCTTTGGCAGCCTGCAGGCCGACCTGGTATTGCGGGCCTTGCTGGTGTGGTGGCTGGGCGATCTGCTGGGGGTGTATCTGATTGCGCCTCTGCTGCTGACGGCGTCACGCTGGGACTTGTT
>DATCTE010000139.1:0-8077 GCA_036568085.1 Thiobacillus sp. | reverse complement strand
CATGGGCGGCGCGGGAACGGACGTGGCGCTGGAAACCGCGGACGTGGCGCTGATGGCCGACGATTTGAGCAAGCTGCCCTTCGCCGTGGCCCTGAGCCGTGCATCGCGGCGCATCATCCGGCAGAACCTGCTCGTCTCGCTGGGCGTGGTGGTGCTGCTCATCCCCGCCACCCTGTTCGGCTGGGCGGGGATCGGGCTGGCGGTGCTGATACACGAGGGGTCGACGATCGTGGTTGTGGTCAACGCGTTACGTCTGTTGGGCTATCGGGCGAACGGGAAAGATCCTCGGCATCCCGGAGATGCACTATCAGAAAAATTTGACACCCAAGAACAACTTGACAATAAAATGCCATCGTCTTCTCAACGAATGTACTAAAAACAAAGAAGCGTGGAATTGGGACTCCTGCCGCGAAAGCTTCTCTCCATACTGACCATTCTGATGCTGCTGACAAGCAGTATTGGGGGCGCGCTCATCCAGTATGAAGACCCTGATACTTGGCCGGGGGTTGTTTTACATTCGCCAGAGGTCACAGCTCCAATCTCAATTGTGGTAACGCACGACGATGGCAACCGAACCCGGCTCTGCAATCATGGCTGCCATGTTGCAAACGACCTATTGGCGCACCTGAATTCCTTTTCGGCTCTATCGGCCATCGTCTCCTTTTCAATCCGCATATCCGGTTTTCTGGTCACCCCCGCGTCGCCCATGCTGGGCGAAACCCTGTTCAGACCACCCCGCTGATTTCTCCCGTACCCTTCCCTCATCGCACCACCTGGGGGAGACAAATGCATACAAAGGCTCATGGCAGCATGCCGCGTGCCGATAACTAAAATATGCCCATAAAAATTTGCGGGGGAGAAAACTCATGCCGATCTGCCATACGGTCAAGCCGTCAGTCCGCGTGCTGGCCGTTGCCTTGGTACTTTGCGCCGCGCCACTGAACACCTATGCAGAATCCCGGTCCGAGTGGCTGTTCTTTCCCGCCGTCACCGCGGTTCACCGGACGGGATTGCCGCAGGGGGACGAGCTAGAGCGCAATCACATCGAACCCGTGCTGGATGTGCTCGGCACCGGCGGCCTCAGTTCCATGACCTGGCTCGCCGAGATATTCGTTTCCGAACACGAGCAAGAACTGGCCCGCCTGAACGTGGGGTGGCGACTCAATCCCCAAAATACCCTGTCGATCGGAAAATTCCATAATCTGCAAGGTTACTGGAACACCCAGTTCAACCATGGCGCCTACCTGCAAACGGCCATCGACAAACCCGGCGTAGTGGACGATTCCGCCCCGCTGCCGCTGCACTATGTGGGCGCGCAGATGGAAGGCAAGCTCGTCCAATGGGGAGAGGGCCTGCTCAACTATTCCCTCGGCATCGGCAAGGGGGCGGTCATGAAAAACGGGCTGGTATCCCCCGACATCGTGGGGGCCGGCAAGCTCGGCGATCTCTCGCTGGGTCTTCGCCTGTCCTACACGCCGGACGAGACATCGCCCACCCAGGCCGGCGTCTTCTTCGCGCGCAACAAGATACCCGTAGAGAACAGCAATTGGACCGGCATCACACAGGACGTCGGAGGGTTATTCGCCAATTGGGAATCCGATCCGTTCCGCGTCATTGCTGAACTGTACGTCTTTTCCAACAAGTTGGAGGGCAGCGGCGCAATGGCTTCCGGCAACTTCCTGTACGGCTATGTGCAGGGCGAATACCGATTTTCGCCACGCAGCACCGCCCTAATACGGATGGAGGAAACCGGCGGCACGAATAACGATCCCTTGCTTGCACTGATACCAGACTTCGAGCTGAACAAGCAGTTGATCGGCCTGCGCTATGACGTGACCTGGAACCAGGCAGTAAAAATCGAAGCCAGCCATGTGGAAAGGCTGGATACCAGCTACCGCCAGGTGCAGATTCAGTGGAGTGCAGTATTCCCATGACAAGAAGAAGATTCATCGCGGCGCTATTTTGCAGCTTGGCGACTACGTGGCTGCCCGGCGTAGGCGCCGTTTGGGCGAACGGCATGCGCAAGATGGTGCTGGTCGCCGCTCGCGGCTCGGACCTCGGCCGTTTGTCGCCGGGCGACACCCGCAAGCTGTTCCTGGGCGTGCCGGTTGCCGCTACGCCGTCCAATGACCCCATGCATCCTCTGCGTAACGCCAGCGATCCTGTGCTGGAGGAAGCGTTTTTGCAGAAGGTTGTTTTCATGTCGCGCGATGCTTACGAGCGCGCCCTGCTCATTCGGGCCATGCGCGGCGGCGGTAGCCGCCCGGCGCGCTTCGATTCGGAAACGGCGCTGGTCGACGCTCTGCTGGCCGACAAGTCCGCCGTGACCTATATGTGGGCCGACCGGGCCGCCGCGTGGCCCAATCTCAAGGTCGTGGCCGAGCTATGGCAGGAAAACTGATCACCCGTTTTTTGCGCAGCATGCCGGGCCGGATGATCACCGGCATGCTGCTGATGAATTTCGTGATCGGCGCCATCCTGATCGCGGGCGTCATGCATTTCGTCAAGCGCGACTACCAGGAGCAGTTCATCAACCATGTGCGCGGTCAGGCGCAAATCCTGTCCAACCTGGTGGGACAGGATACCCGGCAAGACCGGGTTGCCGCCCTGCTGGCCGACGTCCAGTTGTCCGGCGAAGTGACATACGCGCGCTTCGACCCGACAGGCGCCGCGGATCCTGCGTTCAGGGAAGACCTGTCCTTCGGCGAGCATGGCGACAACAACTACTGTCTGGCCGTACCGGTCACCGCCCAGAACGGCGAAACGCACGGCATCCTCCGCCTGTGTTACGACGAATCCTTCCTGGGCGAGAAAATTCGCAGTTTGTATCATTTCGGCTTCGCCATCGGATTTATCTACCTTTGGCTGCTGTTGCTGATGTCCGCTGCGCTGGCCATGCGCCTGACCCGGCCGCTCACCGAATTGCGGCACGCTTCCCGCGAAATCGCCGGCGGCGACATGCGCCGCACCCTGAGCATCGATACCAATCTCGATGAGGTCAGCGATCTGGCCAGGGACCTGGAGTTCATGCGAAGCGAGATCGTAAAACGCGGCGAGGAAGCGGCGGCGCATGAATCCCGCCACCGCGCGGTGCTGGAGAATCTGGCGGAGGGCGTGGTCATCATCAACCAGAATTGCCAGATCGAGGCCCTCAACGCCTCCGCGCAGCGCATGTTCGGCTACGACGCCAGCGAGGCGGCGGGCATGCCCTTCTATCATCTGGTGGAAGACGAGTCCGGCCTACGTGAATCCTGCGCCCGGCTCCTCGACGGCGACGTGCTTTCATTCGCTGCCCGCAGAAAGAATGGCGAATCTTTCCCCATGCTGTTGTCCGTCAGCGCCTTCCGGGATGGCGAGCAGCAGCTCATGGCCGCGGTGACGCAGGACATCAGCGAGCGCAAGACGTACGAGGAGCAGCTGACGCAGATGGCCTATTACGACATGCTCACCGGCCTGCCCAACCGCCGCCTGTTCATCGACCGGCTGACCCAGGCCGTGGCCCAGGCGCAGCGCCATCCGAAACTGCTGGCGCTGATGTTCCTCGACCTCGACCGTTTCAAGAACGTCAATGACACCCTTGGCCATGAAACCGGCGACGAATTGCTGCGCCTGGTCGCCGAACGCCTGCGCGGTGTGGTGCGCAGATGCGATACGGTAGCCCGGCTGGGCGGCGACGAATTCACCATCCTGCTCGACGATGTCGCCCATGTCCGCGATGCGGAAATGGTGGCCGACAAGATCATCGAACTGTTTGCCCAGCCGTTCCACCTCGGCGAACACGAGCTATTCTCCTCGGCCAGCATCGGCATCACGGTGTTTCCCCTCGACGCGGACGATACGGACACCCTGCTGAAGAACGCCGATGCCGCCATGTATAACGCCAAGCATCATGGGCGTGGCGTTTACCGGCTCTACGCGCCGGAAATGAACACCGCCCTGGCCGAGCGTGTCAGCATGGAAGGCGCATTGCGCAAGGCCATCAACCAGGAAAATCTGCGCCTGCATTACCAGCCGCAAATCCTGTTGCAATACCAGCCGCAAATCGGACAGATCAGCGGAGAAATCGTCGGCATGGAAGCGCTGGTGCGCTGGCAGCATCCCGAACTCGGGCTGATCATGCCCGACCGCTTCATTCCTTTGGCAGAGGACAGCGAGCTGATCGTCCCGCTCGGCGAATGGGTGCTCCGCCATGCCTGCGAACAAGCGCGTACCTGGCAGGATGCAGGGCTGCCGCCCATCAGGGTTGCGGTCAACCTCTCACCGCGCCAACTCCAGTACCCCCACCTGCTCAAGCAGGTCAGCCAGGCCCTGGAACGCAGCGGCCTGGATCCGTCCTGCCTGGAACTGGAAATTACCGAAAGCATGATTCTGGAGCATACCGACGCTGTGATCGGCACCTTGCGTGCCCTGCGGGAAATGGGCATCACCATCGCCATCGACGATTTCGGTACCGGCCATTCCTCCTTGTCCGCCCTGCAGCGTCTTCCGGTGGATGTGGTGAAGATCGACCGCTCGTTCGTGCGCGACGTCATCACCGATGCCAACGACGCATCCATCGTGGCGGCAGTGATCGACATGGGGCAGAAAATGGGCCTGAAGGTCATCGCCGAGGGCGTGGAAACGGAAGAACAGATGAAGCTCCTTCAATCCATGAAGTGCGATTTCATGCAGGGCTACTACTTCAGCAAGCCGCTGCCCTCCGCCGAATTCGAGACGCTGCTGACGCGCGAAATAGCTGCGCGCAGCCCCTTGCGGATGGAATAGATGGTGGACGCAATGAAACGCCGGCGGAATTCCCAATTGCCCGTATGGCTACTTGTCTGCGTCATGCTCGCCATGGTGGGTGCGCTGCTGGCCTGGGATGCCGATGCCCGTTACGAGGAATTCCGGCGCAAGCAGGAAAGCCTCATGCGCAGTTCGGTGAGCGGTACCGCTGGCGAGATCGGCACTTATCTGACCGAGCTGCGCCGCTCGGTACACCTGTTCGCCAATAGCGAAAAGGAGCTACTGGACAAGCTGCGTTCCCATCCGGAGGGCTTGATCCTGCACGATCAGTTGAACCAGCGTGTGCGGTTTAACTTTCCCGAGGCGTTCGCCTTCACCCTCGCCAACCGCAGCGGTAATCCGCTGCTGGAGGACTTTGATGGGCTGGTAGGCGAAGTCTGCCAGCGCGACATCAGGCAGTTCGCGGCCGACCGGGCACACAGCGAGGTCTACGTCCATCCCCATCCGGACGTTTACCACTTCGATGTCATGGTGGACTGGGAAAAGAGCGGCGTTGCCCAGGGCATATTCTTCGTCAGCTTCCCTGCCGATCTGCTGGCACGCGCTCTGCGCCACGGCCAGATTCCCGGCCATCGCCTGCTGCTGCTGCACAAAAAGATTCCCGGCCTGATCGAGATCACGGATATTGGTCCGCGCATCCTGCTCAAGCGAGATTTCAAACTCAGCGCCGAAGAAATGCGGCGCATCGGCTACAGCTTGCCGGTGGCCGGAACCGCCTGGAACCTGGTCGATCTGCCGGAGGCCGGCCTGTTCGAGAATGCGCGCCGCGGCATAATACGCGAGGCCTTGCTTGTCATGGCGCTCTTCCTCATGGCGACCGCCGTGATGATGGGGCTGTTGCACCTCTCCCGGAAAAAGAACCGGGAACTTGGCTATCTGTACCGCCACGACCCAGTCACCGGCCTGCCCAACCGCTATTTCCTGCTGGAGCACATGCAGACGCTCATCAACCGGGCAAAGCGGCGCCCGTTGACCTTTTCGCTGCTGTTCCTGGATATCGGGGACGCCAAGAGCCCCGACGGCGGTTTCTTCGACCGGCCCGATCTGGCGCAAGTCTTGCAAAGCGCCGCAGCCCGTATCCAGGCTGTGCTAGGCAAACACGACACGCTGGTGCGGCTCACCGGCAGCGAATTCGCCGTATTGTCCGAGGATGTCTCGGGCGAGCAGGCTAAGCGTCTGGCGGAAAACATTGAAGCTGCCCTGCGCCAGCCGCTGGAGGTCCCGGATGGCAGCGTGACTTGCATTCCCAGCGCGGGCTTCGCGGTCTACCCGATGCACGGCAAGGATTTCGAAGGGCTGGTCCAGGTAGCCAACCTCGCCATGCACGCGGCCAAGCGCAGATCGGCTGATGCGGCACCACGGGAAGCGCATGGTAATCGATCAATTTGAAATTACGCCCATCAAAGGAGAAAGATGAATGTCTGCACTTCGGATAGTTAGAACGGTCGCCGGTTCCTTTGTACTGCTGTCACTCGCACTGGGCATGCATGGCAGCCCAGTTTTCATGGACGAGAACTGGCTATGGCTCGCCGCTTTCACGGGTTTCAATCTGTTCCAGAGCGGCTTTACCAATATCTGTCCGCTGGAAATAGTGTTAAAGATCGCCGACATCAAATGAAGCAGGGGAAACTCGTTAGCCTCGGAGGACACGTAATTCACTGAGGAAAGCCAGGGGCATTGGCCGTTACGTTAAACCATTGATGACCAACCCACTCAGGAGAGCGTTTGGGCAACGCTAGGGCAAAACGGCCATGACCCGTTGAGAGGTGATTTACCCGAAAAACATAAAGCTCATTCAGGGTTCACCAGATAAAAAACTGGGTACCCCAGGCGGCAAGCGGAAAAGCTGCGGCCACCAATATTCCCAATGCGCCCGAGGCGCCGTTACGTTTCGCCAGACGCCATGCAAGATTCGCACTCCAGATGGCGGCGAGCGCCAGCAGCGCTATGCGTGCGTCATTGGCCCAAGGCAGGATCACCCTTTCGCCAGCCAGTTGGGAGGTTGTAAGCTGGCTCAGGCCTACGAAAACACTGGTTCCGGCGAAGGGAATAAGAGTTTGGGACAGCCGCTGCCAAGGCAATCCCGTCAGCATGCCGGCCAGCTTGAGCCAGCCCCACACCCAGCCGCCGACGACGAGCGTTTCGGCGGCGATATAGGCGAGCAATAGCCCGCCATCCAGCCAGGTGAAGACGTCGTTCGCTTCCGGATAATAGGTGAACAGCCACCAGTGTCCTGCCTCGTTGAGCGGCCACCAGACCTCGTGATCTACCAGCCACCCTGCCGCAGCCTGTTTCGCGGCCACCAGCCAGGGAGAAGCGCTCCACTGGAAGGCCCCGAGCGCCACGCCCAGCATGCCGAAGACCAGCAGGCGCGCAGGCCAATCGTTCATTTCCCCAGCCTTGTTTTCGGGGGCGCCGGGATGGCCGAGTATTTCGGCATTGGGCGAACGCAGGGCGAGTTGCACCGCATTCCGTTCTCCGGCGCAGCGGCCGCACGCATGGCAGGCCGAGGCGCTTTCCATGCGCCGGATGTTGATCAACGGGGCGCAGTTGATAACGTGCTGGCGGCTGGTGCGATGGCCGGCAGGCGCCGCGTCCCAGGCCGTTTGATCGACCTTGAAGTGGACGGGCGCGATCTTTGCCAGCAGGCCGAACACGCCGGAAACGGGGCACAGGTGCTTGCACCAGACCCGTTTTTCGCGCCCCCAGATCAGCCCCACGGCAATGGCCCCGACGGTCGAACCGCCGAGGATGAGCAGGGCGGGCTTCGGGTATTCGTAAACGCTGGTCATTTGCCCGAACACGGTGGTCATGACGAAAGCCACGAACGGCCAGCCGCCCCACTTCATCCAGCGCGGAATGCCGCGCCCCAGGCCGAACCGGGAAACCCATTCGGTGAGCGCACCCTCCGGGCACAGCACCCCGCACCACATCCGACCCAGTGCCATGATGGACAATATGACGAAGGGCCACCAGATGCCCCAGAACATGAACTGGGCAAAGCGGGTGAGATTGTTCCAGATATGGGCCTGGTCGGGCGGCAAGGGCAGAAAAGCCGGCACGGCCACCAGCACAAGGTAGCCCAGCACCACGAACCATTGCGCTGCGACGATGGCGTTGCGGTAGCGTCGCATGGCGAGCCCCAGGCGGGCGAGCCAGCCTGTGTTCGAACCCGTAGCCATGATACGCCCTGTCGCTGTATTCATGCCTTGCGCCTCATCGGTTTCAATTTGAGTAGCACGCCAAGGGCAAGTGCCCAGTAGGCCGTGAGCAATGCGTAGGCCATGCCCGA
>DATCTE010000138.1:0-2807 GCA_036568085.1 Thiobacillus sp. | reverse complement strand
CGGGCCAGGCGCGCCTCGTTCGCTGCAGTGTCGGCCGCCAGCTGCTGCTTCAACTCCTCCGCCTCCATCTGCCGCAACAGCGCCTGCCGCTTCTGTTCGGCCGCCTGTTTTTCGCGCGCCACCCGGGCCGCTTCGGCCTTGGCCTTCTCTTCAGCCCTAGCCTTTTCTACGGCCCTGGCTTTTTCTTCGGCCGCCTGCTCAGCCTGCAGCTTTTTCAGGCGATTGGCTTCGGCCTTCTTTTTTTCCAGGGCAATATCGGGCGCCTTGGGCGGCGGCGGCTCCTTCTCCACCGGCTTGGGAGGGGGCGCGGCTTTCGTCGGTTCGGGCATTTTCACAGCCGCCTTCTCGGGCTGGGGCGGGCGGGGCCTGGCCGGTGGGGGCGGCGTTTCCGGCAGCGCCTGCCACAGATCGACCATCACCGCCGCCGGCTGATGGGTCTGCCACGACACGCCGAACACCAGCAGCAGGACGAACAGCAGGTGTACGCCCAGTGCCAGCGCACCGGCAAGCACTTTGGGCGCAGGACGGGAGGCAGGCGGCGCGTCTGCGGCGAGGATCATGGCGCCGGGCGGGCAAGCAGACCGATGCGCGTGATCCGGGCCTGTTGCAGGAGCGTCATCGTGTGCATCACTTCTTCGTAGCGGACGCTCTTGTCCGCCGCAATGACCACCGGCTGGTCGGGGGCGTTGCGATGCAGCGCGGCAAACTCATCCGCCAGCGCGGATTTCGCCACCACCCGTTCGTCGCCCCCGCCCGCGCGGTCGCGCAGCAGGTATTCGCCCGATTCCCGGATGATGATTTCAAGCGGCTTCTGCGGTGCCTGCGACGTCTTGCCGACGCTCGGCAATTCGACCTGGGCCGGGTTGATGAACGGCGCCGTCACCATGAAGATCACCAGCAGCACCAGCATCACGTCGATCATCGGCACGACGTTGATCTGGGCGACCTGCTTGCGGGTCCGCGCCATGGGTCAATCCGCCTTGGCGGTCACCTGCCGCTGCAGGATGTTGGAAAACTCCTCCATGAAGCTTTCCATGCGATTGGCCAGGCGGTCGATGTCGTGGGTGTAGCGGTTGTAGCCGACGACCGCGGGAATCGCCGCGAACAGGCCCATGGCGGTGGCGATCAACGCCTCCGCGATGCCGGGCGCGACCTGCGCCAGCGTCGCCTGTGCCACGCTCGACAGCCCCATGAACGCGATCATGATGCCCCACACCGTGCCGAACAGGCCGACGTAGGGCGACACCGATCCGACCGTGGCGAGAAACGACAGATGCGACTCGAGGCCGTCGAGTTCGCGCTGGTAGGTCGCGCGCATCGCACGGCGGGTACCGTCGATGATGACGTTGAGCGACAGTCCGGCCTGGTGCCGCAATTTCGAGAATTCGCGAAACCCGGCTTCGAAGATGCGTTCCATTTCACCCGCGCCTTCGCGTTCGCCTGCCACCCGCTGATAGATGGCGTTGATGTCGCCGCCGCCCCAGAATTCGCGCTCGAAACGGTCGGTCACGCGTATGGCGCGTTTGAGGGAAAACATCTTGATGAAGATGAACCACCACGACATCAGCGAGGCGCCCAGCAACAGCGCCATGACGATCTGTACCGGCAGCGAGGCGTGGAGGATGAGATGGAACAGCGAAAGGTCTTGACCGAGTTCAGGGTTCACGTTGCGGGGCCAATGCTTGTAGAAGGGGCTCGGGTATTTTAACGGGTTTGAAACGCGCCGCATCGACGCAGGCGAGCGTCACCACGGCTTCTGCCAGACGGTCGGACCCGCGCATAAGTTCCTGGCGCACGCTGAGGCTGGCACGCCCCATTTCGTGCAGGTTGACCGACACCTCGAGCTGCTCGTTGAAGCGCGCCGGCGACAGGTAATCGATTTCCACCCGCCGCACCACGAACACGACGCCCGCCTCCTCGCGCAGGACATCCTGCTCGAAGCCGAAGCTGCGCAGCCATTCACTGCGCGCGCGCTCCATGAACTTGAGGTAATTGGCGTAATACACCACGCCGCCCGCGTCGGTGTCTTCCCAGTACACCCGGACCGGCCAGACAAACGCCATCAGAACAGGTCCGCGTTGGGCTCGGCGGGCGTGGCCAGTCCCAGATGGCGATACGCCAGCGGGGTGGCGATGCGGCCGCGCGGGGTGCGCTGCAGGTAGCCCTGCTGGATCAGGAAAGGTTCGAGCACGTCCTCGATGGTGTCGCGCTCCTCGCCGATGGCCGCAGCGAGGTTGTCCAGTCCGACCGGGCCGCCCATGAATTTCTCGACCACGGCCGACAGCAGCTTCCTGTCCATCACGTCGAGTCCGGCACGGTCGACATCGAGCATCACCAGCGCGGCGTCGGCCACCGCACCGGTGGCCTGCCCTTCCGCCTTCACGTCGGCGTAATCGCGCACCCGGCGCAACAGACGGTTGGCGATACGCGGGGTGCCGCGCGAACGGCGGGCGATTTCCAGCGCGCCGGCTTCGTCCAGATTCATCTGCAGCAGGCCCGCCGAACGATGGACGATGAAGCCCAGTTCTTCCGCCGAGTAGAACTCCAGCCGGGCGACGATGCCGAAACGGTCGCGCAGCGGATTGGTCAGCATGCCCGCGCGCGTGGTGGCGCCGACCAGGGTGAACGGCGGCAGGTCGAGCTTGACCGAGCGCGCCGCCGGGCCTTCGCCGATCATGATGTCGATCTGGAAATCCTCCAGCGCCGGATACAGCACTTCCTCGACCACCGGCGAGAGGCGATGGATCTCGTCGATGAAGAGGACGTCGTGCGGTTCCAGGTTGGTCAGCAGCGCCGCCAGGTCGCCC
>DATCTE010000137.1:0-3333 GCA_036568085.1 Thiobacillus sp. | reverse complement strand
GTGGCTGATGTGCCGCGCAGCCTGTACGAAGCCAACAAGGCAGGCGAGAACCTGCTGTTCGAAGGCGCGCAGGGCACGCTGCTGGATATCGACCACGGCACCTATCCGTTCGTGACCTCGTCCAACTGCACGGCCGGCGGCGCTGCCACCGGCGCCGGTGTCGGCCCGAACACGCTGCACTACATCCTCGGCATCACCAAGGCCTACACCACGCGCGTGGGCTCGGGACCGTTCCCGACCGAACTGTTCGACGATATCGGCCAGTATCTCGGCGAGAAGGGACATGAATTCGGCGCTACCACCGGCCGTGCGCGCCGCTGCGGCTGGTTCGACGCCGCCGCGCTCAAGCGCTCGATCCAGATCAACGGCGTGACGGGCCTGTGCGTGACCAAGCTCGACGTGCTGGATGGCCTGGAAACCGTGCGGGTGTGCGTCGGCTACAAGATCGACGGCGAGACCTGCGACATCCTGCCGGTGGGCGCCGAATCGATTGCCCACGTCGAGCCGATCTACGAAGACCTGCCGGGCTGGAGCGATTCGACCGTGGGCGTGCAGGCGTTCGACAAGCTGCCGCAGAAGGCGCAGACCTACCTGAAGCGGATGGAGGCCTTGTGCGAAGTGCCGGTGGACGTGGTGTCGACCGGTCCGGACCGGGTGGAGACGATCGTGCGTCGTCACCCCTACGAGGCGTGATGTATAAAATGAAGTCTGAAAAAGTAAAAAGCCGACACGAGGTCGGCTTTTTACTTGCAGCGTTTGGTGCCCAGAAGAGGACTCGAACCTCCACAGTGTTGCCACCGCTAGGACCTGAACCTAGTGCGTCTACCAATTCCGCCATCTGGGCAATGAAGGCGCGCATTTTAGAGAGCCATGAATAAATTGTCAACGAAGATGCCTGGAAAAAAATCCCGCAGCCGCGCAAGCAAACACCAAATCCCCGCGATCCGCCTGGCCGACCCGTTCTACGAGCGTGAAACCGAGCGCTACGAATCGCCGCTGCCCAGCCGCGAATACATCCTGCAGCTGCTGACCGACGCCGGCTGCCCGGTCGATGCCGACGCCTTCGCCGAGCAGCTGCACATCACCGAGGCCGAGCGCGACCTGTTCCAGCGCCGCCTCGGCGCGATGCAGCGCGACGGCCAGCTGATGCTCAACCGCAAGCGCCAGCTCTGCCTGCCGGACAAGCTCGACCTGATCAAGGGCCGCGTCGAAGGCCACCCGGACGGCTTCGGCTTCGTGGTGCCGGAAGAGGGCGGCGACGATCTCTACCTGTCGCCCAAGGAAATGCACCGCGTGCTGCACGGCGACAAGGTGCTGGTGCGCGTCGCCGGCTTCGACAAGCGCGGCCGGCGCGAGGCCAAGATCGTCGAGGTGCTGGAGCACGTCAACAAGTTCGTCGTCGGCCGCTACTACCTGGAAGGCGGCGTCGGCTTCCTGATCGCGGAAAACCGCCGCATCAACCAGGACATCCTGGTGCCGCCCGAAAACGCAGGGAATGCCAGGTCCGGCCAGGTGGTCACGGTGGAGATCGTTTCCCAGCCCGGCGCGCACAACGAGGCGGTGGGGCGCGTCAGCGAGATTCTCGGCAGCTTCACCGGCCCCGGCATGGAAATCGAGATCGCGTTGCGCAAGCACGACCTGCCCTACGTGTTCCCGCCGGATGTCGAGGCCCAGGCGTCCAAGCTGCCAAGCAAGGTGCAGAAGAAGGACATGGACGGCCGCGAGGACATCCGCCACCTGCCGCTCGTCACCATCGACGGCGAAACCGCGCGCGATTTCGACGACGCCGTGTACTGCGAGCCGCTCGGCCGCAGCGGCTTCCGCCTGGTGGTGGCGATCGCCGACGTCAGCCATTACGTCAAACCGAAGGACGCCCTCGATACCGAAGGCTTCAACCGCGGCAACTCGGTGTACTTCCCGCGCCGCGTCATCCCCATGCTGCCCGAGGCGCTGTCCAACGGCCTCTGCTCGCTCAACCCGGAGGTCGACCGCCTGTCCATGGTGTGCGACATGCGCATCACCACCGCGGGCAGCATCAAGGAATACCGCTTCTACCCGGCGGTGATCTATTCGCACGCGCGCCTCACCTACAACCAGGTGTGGGACTGGCTCTCCGGCGCCGCCAGGCCGGACACGAAACAGGCCGCGCTGATGCCGCATCTGGAAGCGCTGGATAAATTATTCCGCACCCTGCTGAAGGCGCGCGCCAAGCGCGGCGCCATCGATTTCGGCTCGACCGAGACGCAGATCATTTTCGATGACCAGGGCAAGATCAAGGAGATCGTGCCGGTGATCCGCAACGACGCCCACCGCATCATCGAGGAATGCATGCTGGCGGCCAACGTCTGCGCCTCGGATTACCTGCACGAGAACAAGCAGCCCGCACTGTTCCGCGTGCACGAAGGCCCGACGCCGGAAAAGCTCGCCGCGCTGCGCGGATTCCTCGCCGAATTCGGCCTCGACCTCGGCGGCGGCGACAAGCCGCACGCCAAGGACTACGCCGCGCTGCTGGAGAAGATCAAGGACCGCCCCGACCACGGTCTGCTGCAGACCGTGATGCTGCGCTCGCTTAGGCAGGCGATCTACAGCCCCGACAACAAGGGCCACTTCGGCCTGGCCTACGAGGCCTACACCCACTTCACCTCGCCGATCCGCCGCTATCCCGACCTCATGGTGCACCGCGGCATCAAGGCCGTGCTGAACGGCGAGAAGCTGCCTGCCAAGGGGCTGGCGGAAATCGGCCTGCACTGTTCAATGACCGAGCGCCGCGCCGACGACGCCACGCGCGACGTCGACGCCTGGCTGAAGACTTATTTCATGCAGGACCGCATCGGCGACGAGTACAACGGCACGGTGAGCGCGGTGACCAGCTTCGGCATGTTCGTCGCGATCGACGAGATCTTCATCGAGGGCCTGGTCCACGTCTCCGAACTCGGCCAGGACTACTTCCACTACGACCAGGCCAAGCACATGATGCTCGGCGAACGGACGGGTAAAAAATATCGCCTGGGCGACCGCGTGCGCATCAAGGTGATGCGCGCCGACATCGAGACCAGCAAGATCGACTTCAGCCTGGTCACGGAAATCGAGTCGGTGCAGGAAGAAACCGCCGCGCCGAAGAAGAAGGCCAGCAGAAGCGGCGGCAAGCGGAAATGAGCGAGAAGCCCGCCGACAAACACGCCGCAGAAAAACTCATCTACGGCTTTCACCCCGTGCTGGCCCGCCTGCGCCAGGACCCCGCGGGTATCTTCGAAATCTATCTTGACCTGACCCGGCGCGATGCGCGCGCGCGCGATCTGGTGCATCAGGCCAAGGACCACGGTGTCAAGCTCG